>JBKPMQ010000332.1:0-28604 GCA_046732235.1 Actinomycetota bacterium | reverse complement strand
GCGGGGACGCTCGCGACGCTCGGGGACCGCGCCCACGAGGTTCGCCGGCGCTACGCCGCCATCCTCGACCTCCCGGAGGCGCCCGTGCCGTGGCACGTGGCGCGCGATCGCCTCCGCGACGTCGCCCACGCGCTCGACCAGCTCGGCGCGGCCGCCGAGCGGATCGCGGGCGAGGTGGTGCGGCTGCAGGCCGCCGAGGTGGGCGAGGCGCGCGAGCCGGCCACACCCGGGCACGTGGGATCGTCGACGATGCCACAGAAGCGCAACCCCATGACGAGCGAGTACGTGATCGCGAGCGCGCGGCTGCTGCACGGGAGCGTCGCGGTGATCGCGACGTCGGCCGGCCACGCCGGCGAGCGCGACATGGGCCTGTGGGCGGCGGAGTGGGTCGCGCTGCCCCAGGCGTTCATCCTCGCCGGCGGGATCGCCGCCAAGCTCGCATGGGTGCTCGCGGGGCTCGAGGTCGACCCGGAGCGGATGCGCGCCAACGTCGGCCTCACGAACGGCGCGATCATGGCGGAGGCCGTGATGATGCGCCTGGCCGCGGCGATCGGGCACGAGCCGGCCCACCAGGCGGTCGCCGCCGCGGCCGCACGGGCTCTCGTTCACGGCGAGCCGCTCGCGGCCGGCCTGGCGGCTGACCCGGTCGTCAGCCGGCACCTCGACGACGCGGCGGTGGCGGCCCTCCTCGAGCCGGAGTCGTACCTCGGCCTCGCCCCGGAGATCGCGGCTGACGCCGCCGGCGCAGGCGCCCCGGATGGCCCTTGAACCGGCCCCCCGCCCTCGATATAGTCGCGCAATCGTTTGACCAAGGGAGACCGCCGATGATCGCACGATCCAGGTTCATCCGCCCGCTCGTCGCGGCGCTGCTCGCGCTGATCGTCGCCGTCGCCGCGACAGGCTGCGGGGGAGGTGGAGGCGGCGGTGGCGGCGGGTCCGCGTCCGGCGGGGCCCCGAAGCCCGGGACGCTGAACGTCTGGCTCGCCGGCCTGTTTGCGACCGCGACGCCGGGCACCCCGTACCGCGACTGGATCGACGCCCAGACCAAGCGGTTCGAGGCGGCCTATCCCGGCTCCAAGGTCAACATCACCCTGCTGCCCGCGAACAACGACCAGTTCTCGGCCAAGCTGCAGGCGGCGTTCACCGCCCATCAGGTCCCCGACCTGATGCTCATCTACTCGGGCGGCTACACGACGCCGTACATCCCCTCGCTGCTCCAGCTCAACTCGTACATCGACAAGTCGTCGGGGATGTACGACTCGATCTCGAACTGGGATCTCTCCTGCGCCGACCTGAACTGCCAGGACGGGAAGGGCCAGATCTACGGCGTGCCGATCGACTTCGGCTCCTACGCCCTCTTCTACAACAAGTCGCTCCTGAAGAAGGCCGGGGTCCAGCCGCCGAAGACGTTCAGCGACCTGCTGTCCGCCTGCGCCGCCCTGAAGGCGCACAACATCATCCCGGTCGCGTACGGCGACCGCGACGGCTACTCGACGGACAACTGGGTCACGTACATGTACGGGTCGTACTTCGACACGGGCGACGTCGGCCGCCTGAACGACGGCAGCATGAAGTACACCGACCCGAAGGTCGTCGATCCGCTGCAGACGCTGACCCAGCTGCACACGCAGGGCTGCGTCAACCAGGACGCGAGCACGCGGGAGAACGCGAGCGCGAACGACTACTTCACGTCCGGCAAGGCCGCGATGGTGCAGATGTACCCGTTCGTGATCACGCAGTTCGAGAAGGCGCTCGGGAAGAACCTCGGCGTCACCCAGATCCCGACCGCCGGCGACGGCCCTCTGGCCGGGCGCGCCGCGGGCAACTCCTTCCACAACTGGGTCATCCCCAAGGACGCCAAGAACCCCGACCTGGCGTTCGCGTACATCAAGATCGCGACCGACAAGACGGCCGGCGCCGACCTCGCAACGATGCTCGGCACGCCGCCCGCGAACATCGCCGCCCAGGCGACGATCAAGGACCCGTTCGTGAAGTTCTTCGCCAAGCTGGGAGAGAATCCCGGCATCCCGCTGGTCGACAGCGTGATCCCCGTCAACCTGGCGCTGTACTACTACAAGCAGCTGCAGGCCGCGTTCTCGGGATCCGAGACACCGGCGAAGGCGATGGCGAACGTTGACAGCGAGCGCGCACAGCTCAACCCCTGACGCATCCGCGGGGCGCGGCCCGGCGATCCGCCGGCGCCGCGCCCCGTTGGCGCGCCTGGGCCGGTCCGAGCGCCTCTGGGGCGTCCTTTTCGTCGCCCCCGCGGTGCTGCTCGTCGTCTACTTCGTCGCCTATCCGCTCGGCACGGTCGTCTACTACGGCCTGACGCGGTGGAACGGCCTCAGCCCGGCCGAGTGGGTCGGGCTCCACAACTACCGCGTGCTCATGCACGACCCGGTGTTCCGGCTGGCGCTACGCAACAACTTCCTCTTCGCCCTCTCGGTGCCGATCCAGCTCACCGTCCCGCTCGTCCTCGCCTACCTGATCCACGTCCGCATCCCGGGCTGGGCGTTCTTCCGGGCGACGTTCTTCGTCCCGGCCACGATCGCGACGGTGGTCGTCGGCATCGTCGCCTACAGCACGTTTCAGGTCGGCGGCGCGCTCAACTCGCTCCTCGGCGCGGTCGGTCTCGGTGCGCTGAAGCACGACTGGCTGGCGAGCGCGCACACGTCGATCCCGCTGATCCTCCTCGTCGTCGTGTGGGCGAACTTCGGATACAACGTCCTCATCTACCTGGCGGGGATGGCGGCGCTCGACCCCGCGCTCGAGGAGGCCGCCCGCATCGACGGCGCCGGCCCGTGGCGGATTCTGCTCTACGTGGTCGCGCCGAACCTGCGCCGGGTCATGGAGCTCGTGCTCGTCACCTCGACGGTGACCGCGTTCGCCTACATGTTCACGTACATCTACGTGATCACGAACGGCGGGCCCGGGTTCGACACCAACGTGGCCGAGTTCCAGATCTACTACCAGTGGTTCACGAACGGGAACGCCGGCTACGCCTGCGCCATGGCGACGCTGCTGCTCCTGATCACCGCCGCCCTCGGCGCATTCCAGATCCGTATCCTCGCGAGGCGGGGCGGATGACGACGGCGGGCTCCTCCGGCCGCGCGCTGCGCCTGCGGGCGGCGCAGCGATGGCCCCTCGTCGCCGGCATGCTCCTCCTGAGCGCGTCGGCATTCTTCCCGCTCTACGTCATGATCTCGAATGGGTTCCGGACGAACCAGGACTGGGCGGACACACAGATCGGCCTGCCGACGACGTTCGGCCTGGCCGCGTTCCGGCGCGCCTGGGAGGGCGCGAGCATCGGCGACTCGTTCGTGAACTCGGTCGAGATCTCGGTGGGGACGGTGATCCTCTCGATCGTGGTGGCGACGATGGCCGCGTATGCCTGCGCCAAGATCCGGTGGCGGCTGCGGCGGGGGGCGTTCCTCTTCCTGCTCGTGTGGATCGTCGTCCCGCCGCTCGTGCTGCTCGTGCCGGTCTACATCGAGCTGTCCAGCCTGCCGCTGATCCACACGAACCTCCTGAACTCGAAATTCGGGATCGTGCTCGTCTACACGGCCGTCAACCTGCCCTTCAACATGTACCTGATGACGGCGTACTTCAGCTCGCTGCCCGATGAGCTGCTCGAGGCGGCCCGGATCGACGGCGCCAACGTCCCCCAGACGTTCGCATTCGTGATGGTCCCGCTGGCCCGGCCGGCGCTGGCCACGCTCGCGATCTTCAACTTCCTGTGGGCGTGGAACGAGTTCATGTTCGCCCTCTTCATCCTCACGTCGACGAGCACGAAGCCGCTGACCGTGGCCGTCCAGCAGCTGCAGGGGCGGTTCGACCAGGACCCCACCGGCCTCATGGCCGGCCTGTGCATCGCCACGCTGCCGGTGATCGGCGTCTACCTCGTCTTCCAGCGCCACCTGGTGCGGGCGATCACCGCCGGCGTCGGCAAGTAGTCAGCCGTCGCGCAGCCGCTCGACGAGCTCGTCGTTCAGCGCGATGCCAAGGCCGGGGCCGTCGGGAACGGGGACGCGGCCCTGGTCGTCGAGCGCGAACGGCGCCGTCAGGAGCCCGTTCACGAGCGGCGACGACGCGACCGAGAACTCCGAGAACGTCGCGCCCCTCATCGCGGCCGTGTAGTGCAGGGAGGCCGCGACCAGGATCCCCGTCGAGAAGCAGTGCGGGACCACCTCGGCCCCCTTCCCGGCGGCCATCTCGGCGATCTGGCGCGCGACCGTGAACCCGCCGCAGCGGGCGAGGTCCGGCTGGAGGACGTCGACGTGCCCGAGCTCGACCAGGGCGCGGTACGGGCCGACGCCCGAGTCGGCCTCACCCGCGGCGATTCGCACCGCCGCGGCGTCGGACAGCCGCCGGTAGCCGTCGTAGTCGTCCGCCAGCAGCGGCTCCTCGAGCCAGTAGATGTCGTACGGCTCGACCTCCCGCAGGAGCTGCACGGCGCGCTTGACGGTGTAGCCCATCCCGCCGTCGATCATGAGCGTGCGGTCGGCGCCGAGCTCGTCGCGGGCGGCGGCGATCAGCTCGACGTCCCGCTCGATGCTCTGACCCAGCGGGCCCCACCCCAGCTTGAGGGCGCGGTAGCCGTCGGCGACGGCACGGCCGGCGATCTCGCGCACCTGTTCCGGCGAGTCCGGCATCACCTCGCTCGCGTACACCGGCATCGTGTCGCGCTGCCGGCCGCCGAGGAGCTCGGCAATCGGGAGGCCGGCGGCCTGGCCGGAGATGTCCCAGAGCGCGATGTCGATGGCGCTCATCGTGTGCAGCGCGGCGCCCGCCCGGCCATAGTGGTACGAGCCCCAGAACATCCGCTCCCACAGCTTCCCGACCCGGCGCGGGTCGTGGCCGATCAGGAGCTCGCCGAGGCCGCGGGCGACCGCGTGCGACGACGGCATCTCGACGATCGTGCGGGCGACGTACGGGGAGGTGTCCGCCTCGCCGACACCGACGAGGCCCTCGTCGGTGTGCACGCGGACGACGAATGCATCCTGCGTGCCGTCGGCGCGGCTCGTGTCGATCTGGTCGAGACGGAGGACGATCGGCTCGATCGCGGTGATCTTCATGCGGCTTGTCCAGGCGGAGGGGTCGGGGCGGTGCGATGATATCGGGCAGGATGAAGGCGCTCACGTGGCACGGCGGCCCCAGGCTCGAGTACGGCGATCGGCCCGCCCCGGAGCCGGGCGCAGGGGCCGTGGCGTTCAACGTCGCGCTCGCGGGTGTGTGCGGATCGGACCTGCACCCCTACCGGGGGCACCACGGGCCGCGCACGCCGCCGCTCGTCCTCGGCCACGAGGCGATCGGGACGGTCACGGGCGACGACGGCCGCTACGTCGTCTTCCCCATCGTCTCGTGCGGCGCCTGCCCGGCCTGCCTGCGGGGCGAGGAGAACCTGTGCGAGACCCGCGGGCTGCTCGGCCTCGACCGCCAGGGCGTGTTCGCCGAGACGGTGGCGGTGGATCCGGCCGCGCTGACGCCGATCCCACCCGGAGTCTCCGACGAGGCCGCCGTCCTGACGGAGCCGTTCGCCTGCGCGGTGTCCGCGCTGCGCCACGCGGGCGCGGAGCCGGGGCAGCGGGTGCTCGTGCTCGGCGGCGGGCCGATCGGCCTCCTGACCGTGCACGCGTGCGCCGTCCGCGGGATCGAGGCGATCGCGGTCGAGCCGGTCGCGGCACGTCGAGAGCTCGCACGCAGGCTGGGCGCCGCGCAGGTGGCGGCGTCGGTCGGCGACCTCGGCCCCGGCCACGTGGACATCGCGGTGGACGCCGTCGGGATCGAGCCGACGTGGCAGGCGGCCGTCGCCCGCGTCCGGGCGGGCGGCTCGGTGACGGTGATCGGCCTCGGCCAGGCGGAGGGCGTCGTCGCCGTCGGCGACATGGTCCGCCGCGGCATCACCATGCGCGGCCACTACGCCTATACGCGCGCCGACTTCGACGCGGCCCTGCAGACGCTCGCCGCGCACCCGCCCGACATGGGCTGGCTGACCGTGCTGCCGCTGAGCGAGGGCGCCGAGGCCTTCCGGCGCCTCGTCGAAGAGCCGGACGCCACGGTCAAGGCGCTGCTCGCGGTCTAGCAGGACGCACCTGGGCCGGACGGGCGTCGGCCACGGTGAGGGGATGTGTTGCCGCCGGACGCGTGCCACGGGGGGATCAAGGCGAGGCGCTACCTGGTAGTGCCGCGCGCCCGGATGCGCCAGACCGTCTCGACAACCCCGTCGCGCACGCCGACGAGCTGGTCGGCGAGGTTCACGGCCGTGCAGACGTGGTAGGGCATGAACCGCAGCTTCTGGCCGACCTCGACCGTGACGCCGTCGCCGAGCTGCACCATGCCGTGCTCCTCGGTCGCGCGCATGACCGTCGCATCGACGTCGATGCAGTCGGAGAGCCCACCCCCGCCGCCGGAGGCGTCGACCACTCCCCGGTCGCCGCTGAAGGTCTTCGACCCGGCGTCGACAGTCGTCCATCCGGCCCGGCGGGTGCTGATGACGGTCGCGAGGATCGAGAGCGCCACGTCGTCGGGCCGGGCCGATCCGGCCGCGACCTGCATCGCGTCGTAGAAGAGGTAGGTGCCGGCCCGCACCTCCGTCACCCCCGGCACCTCCGCGACGCCCGGCCCGGTCACGGAGCCGCCGGCGGTCACGTTCGGGGTCGGGTGGCCGTCGGCCCGGAGCCGCTCCGCCAGGTCGACGAGGATGGCGCCCTCCTCGTGGCCCGCCTCGGCGTTCGTCATCCGCTCGAGCCGCTCGCCGAACTTGCCGCGGTGGGTCGTCACGCCGTCCAGCTCGATCCCGGGCAGCGCGTCGATGGCGCGGGCGAACGCCTCGACCTCGCCGTAGTCGCCCGGGTCGAGGCCGACGCGGTGGAGCCCGGTGTCGATCTCGATCTGCACCCGGATCGCGACGCCGGCGGCGGCGGCCGCGGCGGAGAGGCCGCGGGCCTGGTGCTCGCTGTCCACGTTCACGGTCAGGCGCGCATCGCCCGCGATGCGGGCCAGCCGGGCCCACTTGTCCTCACCGACGGTCGGGTAGGCGATCACGATGTCGTCGCAGCCGGCGGCGGCGAACACCTCCGCCTCCGTCGGCTTCGCCGAGGCGATGCCGCACGCGCCGGCGGCGAGCTGCCGGGCGGCGATCTCCGGCGTCTTGTGGGTCTTGATGTGCGGCCGAAGGCCCACCCCGTTGCGGTCGGCCATCGCCTGCCAGGCCGCGATGTTCCGCTCCATCCGGTCGAGGTCGACCAGCAACGCCGGCGTGGGGACGTCGCCGACCGCCATCCCGGCCTCGACGTCGAGCGGTCGCGCCTCCGCGCTCATGCCGGTGAGCCTACTCCCGCGGTACGGCGGACTGCGAGACCGGATGCGAGCGCCGCGACGCCGACGACCGCCGAGAAGACATAGCCGGCGTCGACGAGCCCGATCGAGCGCTCGACGAGCCCGAAGGCGACGACCGGGATCACGAGGCCGACGTAGAGCACGAGGAAGTAGGTCGAGGCCACCTGGCTGCGGCGGTCGGTGGGGGCCCGGCCGGCCAGGAGGCCGAGGCCGCCCCCGACGATCACGCCCTGGGCGATCCCCGCGACGACCCCCGCCGCGAACACGGCGACGACGGACTCGACGGCGAGCGAGAGCGCGAGCAGCCCGAGGCCGGCCGCGAGGACGACGCATCCGGCCGCAAGCGCGACCGGCGGCGGGACGCGGCGGGTGACGAACTGGCCGCCGACCGACGTGACGAACAGGGTGGCGAGCAGCGCGCCGCTCGCGGTCGGCGCGGTGATCCCGAGCACCTCGCCCAGCATCCCCGGGCCGACGGCGCCGAACACGCCGGAGACGCCGAATGCGGCGACGCCCGCGGTCGCGGCCGGCAGGAACACCGTCCGCACCTCCTCCGGCGGGACGATCCCGGCGAAGTCGAGCTCGACGCCGCGGCGTTCCACGGTTTCGGGCAGGACCAGGTGCACGGCGAGGCCGGCCGCGAGGAGGACGAGCTCGACGACGTAGGTCGTCCGCAGCGGGTGGGGGGCGAACTGGGCCAGGATGCCGGCGTACGCCGGGCCGAGGGCGAGGCCGCCGAGGTTCGCGGCGACGGCGACCTTGGTCGCGCGGTCGCGGTCGTCGTCGAGGTCGACGAGCCACGCGGTCGCCGTCCCCGTGTAGACGCCCGCGGTGAGCCCGATCAGGAACCGGCCGACCAGGAGCAGGTCGAGCCCCTGGGCGGCGATGAAGAAGCCCATGGCGGCGAGCGCGACGACCAGCGCGCCGGCGAGCGGCGGCTTGCGGCCGATGTGGTCGGAGAGCCGGCCGGTGACGAGCAGGCCGCCCATGACGCCGACCCCGTAGGCGGCGAAGACGACGGTGATCTCGAGCGGCGAGAGCCCGAACGCCGACATGTACAGCGGGTAGATCGGCGTCGAGATCGTGGTCGCCGCCATCGCGACGGCGAAGATGGCCGCAAGGGCGAAGGTGGGGACTGACGAGGACGGCGAGCGGGACAACCCGCGGGACGCTACCCGCGGGGACGACGGGCGCCGGCCAGACCCCGCGCGCTCGGCTGACGCCGCGGGTCCTTCCCGGGCTGGGAGCCTGTCCCCGCGACCCGGAGGCCGCGGCGCGCGGCCCGCACGTTCAGCTTGGCGGCCTCGAGCTGTCGGCTGGATGCCATGAACGACAGGTTCCCGGAACGCCGAATTCGGAAACGGCGCCCGGCCGGCGCGGTTCGGGATCCCGGGCAGCGGGCATCTCTGCCGGTAATGCCTTCGGTTGCGCGCGGGTTCGAGTTCAAGCTCACGGCCGAGGCGGATAACGTTCCGATCGTCCGGCGGGCGCTCCACGCGCTGCTGGTGCCGGCCGGGGTCCCGCCGGGGCGGGTGGCGAGCATCGAGCTCGCGACCACCGAGGTGTGCGCGAACGTGGTGCGGCACGCGTACCCGAACGGCGATCGAGGCGTCATCCGGGTGGAGGCGTCCGTCGCGCCGGACGGCCAGGTCACGGTCGTCGTGCGCGACCACGGGGTCGGGATCGCCGAGCGCACCGAGGCGGTGGCGTCGGCCATCGGCCTCGGCATCTCCGCGGCGCTCGCGAGCGACCTGCAGATCGAGTCGTCCGGCGATGTCGGCACCGAGGTGCGGATGATGTTCGCGCCAAGCCGCCGTACCGACGCCGACCCGGCTACCGCACCACGAGCACCGAGGCGGCCGATGCGTGGGCGACGCGCTCACTGACGCTCCCGAGCGAGCGCAGGCCGCGCAGACCACGGCTGCCGAGGATGAGCAGGTCGGGCCGCAGCGACGCCAACACCGCCACGGGCGGCCCTTCCAGCCTGCGCAGGCGGATGTCGCGGCCGCCGGGGCGGCGCAGGCCCGACTCGATCCAGTCCGGATCGGGGTCGACGTCATCCGCCACCACGACCGCCTCGAGGTCGGCCGTGATCCGGTCGGCGAGGGCCTCCCCGACCGCGATGGCGCGGTTCGCCTCGAACGACCCGTCCGTCGCGACGACGATCGTGCGCGGGACGGCGGTCGGATCGACCTGCGGACGGGCAACGAGCACCGGGCACGGGGACAGGTGCAGGAGCTGGGTGGCGACGCTTCCGAGAAGCACGCCCGAGAGGCGGCCCTCGGCATTCCCGCCGACGGCGACCAGCGTGGCATCGCGCCGGCGCGCCTCGACGACCATGATCGGCGCAGGCGGGCCTTCGATGACCGCGGTCTCGACGGCGAGGCCGTCGGGAAGGAGGGCTCGTGCCTCGGCGACGGCCGCCTCGCTCCGGTCGAGCGTGAGCGTCGGCGCCTGCGAAATCGGAGGGGCCCAGCCGAGCGCAACGGGCGATCCCGTGTTCCAGATGCTGGCCACGGTGACCTGCGCCGGCCCGGGGGCGAGCCGGGCAACCTGACGGACGGCCTCATACGCCCCCTCCGAGCCGTCCACGCCGCAGAGGACCCGCGTGAAGACGCCGGCCGGGGACCACGGCCGGGCGTAGTTCGGGGACGCCATCGATGCGGAATTCATGGGGTTCTCCTCCTTCACCACGTCTTGGCCGGCGCCGGCGCCCCTGCATCGCGAACGCGGATTCGCGCATCGACGACCACGCAGCCATGCGAGAGTGCGATCACCGGATTCAGATCGACCTCTCTGATCTCCGGAACCTCGGCGACGAGCTGCGCGAGCCGCGACACGAGGTCGTGGAGCGCCGCCCCGTCGGCGGGAGCCGCCCCACGCACGCCGGCGAGGAGCCGTCCCGTCTTTCCGGCCGAGATGAGCTCATCGGCGTCGACGTCGGTAAGCGGTGCAGGTGCGAACCGCACCTCACCCAGGAGCTCGGCCATCGTCCCGCCGATGCCGAACGCGACGACGGGCCCGAAGACGGGATCCTGGAGTGCGCCCGCCATCACCTCGGCTCCGCCGGGCACCATGCGCTGGAGCAGCGCAGGGAAGCCGACCTGCGCGAGGGCGGCGTCAAGCATCCGCTGCGTGCGCACGTCCAGAACGACGCCGCCCTGCTCCGTCTTGTGCGCCCCCGACGCGGCCGTCTTCACCGCCACCGGGTAGCCGAGATCGGCCGCCGCCGACGTCGCGGCGTCGCGGTCACCCGCGATTCGCTGGGCCGCCGACGAGATCCCGTACACGGAGAGGACGTGCTCGAGCGTGGCAGGATCGAGCCAGACCGCCTCGCCATCCGCCGACAGTGACTCGCGCACGATCTCGCGGACCGCCGCGCGGTCGGCCGGAAAACGGCGCGTTCGCCCGGCCGGCCGGCGCAGCCACCCGGCCCGGTCGGCCATCCGGCCCAGCACGCGAGCGGCGGCCTCCGGATAGCGGTAGATCGGGATCCCGCCCACGCGGGCATCCGTGTGCGCACCGGTGGCGACCATCAGTACCGGCTTGTCCGGCCCCGGTGGGAGAGCGCGCGCCACGGACTCGGCCACGGACGCCGGTGTCGCCACGGCCGTGCCGGTCATGAGCACCAGGACGGCGTCGACCCCCGGGTCGGCAAGCACGGCGGGCACCACGGCGGCGAACGTCTCCTCGGTCGCCGAGCCGACCATGTCCACGGGGTTGATCACCGTCGCTTCCACCGGAAGAACGCTCTCGAGATCCTGGCGCGTGTGCGCGGACAGGTCGGCGAGGTCGAGGCCGGCGTCCGCGCAGGCATCGCCGCAGAGGATCCCGAGGCCGCCGGCGTTCGTGACGATCCCGATCTTGCGGCCACGCGGCAGCGGCTGGGTCGCGAGCGCCTCCGTCAGATCGAGCAGCTCCTCGAGCGACCGCGCGCGCAGCACGCCGGACTGGCGGAAGAGGCCCTCCACCGCGGCGTCGGAGCCGGCCAGCGCCGCCGTGTGCGAGAGGGCCGCACGGGACCCGATCGGCGAGCCGCCGCTCTTCAGGCCGACGATCGGCTTCCGACGCGACACCCTGCGGGCGATCCTGGCGAACCGGCGGGGGTTCCCGAACGACTCGAGGTACAGGGCGATGGCGCCGGTCGCCTCGTCGTCCTCCCAGTGCTCGAGCAGGTCGTTCGTGCTCACGTCCGCCTTGTTGCCGACGGAGACGAACGCGGACACGCCGATCCCGCGGTCGGCCAGCTCGTCGACGAGGGCGAGCCCGACGGCGCCGCTCTGGGAGGAGACCGCGACCGGCCCGGCGGGCACGCCGCTCCCCGGTGCGAACGTCGCGTTCAGGGCAACGCCCGACGAGGTGAGGCCCAGACAGTTCGGCCCGATCAACCGCGCGCCGTAGCTGCGAACGAGCGCGAGCAGGTCGGCCTCCGCGCCGGCACCCGCCGGCCCCGTCTCCGCGAAGCCCGCGGTCACGACGCAGAGCGCGCGCGTTCCCGACCGGAGCAGCTGCTCGGCGACCGCGGGGACGGCGGGCGCCGGGACGCAGATCACCGCAAGGTCGACCGGCTCGGGCAGCTGCCCGACGTCCGTCACGGCGGCGGCGCCGGCGACCGGCTCGCCCGAACGGTTGACGGCGTAGGCGCGTCCCGTGAATCCGCCTTCAAGAATGTTGCGGAACACGGCTCCTCCGACCGAGCCGTCGCGCGCCGACGCGCCGACGACCGCCACGCTGCGCGGCTCGAAGAAGGGTGTCAGCGAGCTCTCGACGGCGCCGTGGTCGCGACGGTCGACCGCGTCGAGGTAGCGCTCGCCGGCCGCGATCGGGAACCGGACCTCGACCGAGCCGCCGTTCCGTCTGCGGTCGATCTCAAAGCCCGAGTCCGTGAACACCTGGAGCATCGCCGCGTTCTCCGCGAGCACGTCGGCGACGAACGTCTCGATGCCCTCCCGCCCCGCCGCCTCGGCAAGCTGCTCCATCAGGCGCGTGCCGGCGCCCTGCCCCTGCAGGTCGTCCGCGACCGCGAAGGCGACCTCGGCCGCGCGGGAGTCGCGCAGGCGGGCGTACGTCGCGACGGCGACCACCCGGTCCTCGCCCCCGCGCCGCAGCACGCCGATGAGGGCGCCGAGGTCCTTCCAATCCGGAGCGAGGACAGCCTCGAGAAGCCGTGAATCGATGGCCGAGAACCCGTGGAACCGCAGGTAGCGGCTCCGGTCACCGAGGCTGCGGTAGAACCGCAGCACGGCATCCGCGTCCTGTCGAAGAGGGGCGCGGAGGCGCAGCGTCCGGCCGTCCCGCAGCAGCACGTCGTGCACGCGGGTGCCGGCGGGAATGTCGCCTGTGAATGTCATGCCCCAAGCTTCGGCCGGGCGCCGGGCGGCGACATCGGCGGGCGCACCGATCCGGGCTGCGGGTGATTACCGATGAGCGGCGGGCGCTACGGCATGAACAAGTTTGCCGAGGTAGTGCCGGAGGGCACGAGACATGGAAACGGAACGGGAGGGATCATGGCCACGAAGAAGCAGGTGCAGGCGGCGAAGGCGAACGTCGGCAAGGCCCAGCGAGCGGCACGGCGGAAGCGAACGATCGCGAACCTCCCCGCCGAGACGCGCCGCGACATGGGCCGCCAGGCAGCAAAGGCCCGGCAGCGAGGTGGCGAGGCCGGCCATTCGTACGAGGACCGGACGCGGCAGCAGCTGTACGAGGTTGCGAAGAAGCGCGGCATCCCCGGGCGGTCGCGGATGGGCAAGTGGGAGCTGATCGAGGCGCTCCGAAAGTCGTGACCCGAGCGGCCGGCGTCTAGGCGGCTTCGTCGCCCTGGAGCTGAGCGCGGACGAGGTCTTGCGCGTGGCCCAGGAGCCGCGACACGTGCATCTGGCTGATGCCGACCCGGTCGGCGATCTGCGCCTGGGTGAGGTCGCCGTACACGCGCAGCACGAGGATCCGCCGCTCGCGGGCCGGGAGCGAGCGCATCGCCGCCGCGAGCTGTCCGCGGTCGAGCACCATGCCGAATCCCCGTTCCTCGCTCGCGAACTGATCCTCGGACGCCGCGTCCGGGTCGGGATCGACCGGATGCGCCTGCTCGGGCATGGTCCGCGTCGTGAACGCCGTCCGCACGGCGATCGCCTCGGCCGCCTCCTCCACCGAGAGGCCGGCGGCGTCGGCGAGCTCCTGCATCGTCGGCTCGCGCCCGAGCTGCTGGGTGAGCTCGTCGCGGAGGACCACCACCCGGGTGCTCGACTCCTGGAGCCCGCGCGGCACGCGGACAGCCCACTTCTGATCGCGGAACATGTGCATGATCTCGCCGTCGATCGTCCGGGCCGCATATGCGCGGAGCGACGATCCGCGAGCCGGATCGAAGCGATCGACGGCCTGGATCAGCCCCACGTACCCGACCTGGATCAGGTCGTCAAGCGGAAGCCCCCGGCCCTCGTAGCGGCGCGCGATCGAGCGCACCAGGCCGCTGAAGCTCATGATCGTCTGGTCGCGCTCCATATGGCCGATTCGAGCCGCCGCACCGCCCCGGCCCGCGATTTCTGAACGTGGCATCGGAATTTCGGTGCCCCGGAATGGCCGTCCCAAACATGCTCTATTGGCGTCCGGTTTGTCTGCTCGTCAGAGCGGGCGGCCGGCGGACCAGCCTGATCGGCCCGTGGGTTTCGTCCGTCGCCACCGCGGGGTAGGAGGCCGGGCGTGGGCCGATCACCGGAAGACCGCGGCGGCGATTCGCCGTACGACGACGAGGGCCGCGTGGGCGTCCCCGGCGCGCCGGAATGGACCTATGCCTCGATCCGCGGCAACGGCCGGGAGGCGCTCTCGGTGGAGCTCGCCGGGCCCGACGAGGCGCACCTCGTCTTCACCGTCCCGAACTTCCTCAGCCGGGGCGACGAGATCGGCGAGGTGGCCCGCGTTGTGATCCGCGCCTGGGAGCGGACGGAGCGCGCGGCCGGGCTGGGCGCCTGATGTCTCAGCCGCCGCCCAGGCAGCCGCCACCCGCGTCCGGCGAGCCGCTCGACTCCCAGCCGACCCGGGAAGCGGCCGGCGTGGCTGTCGGGGCGATCGTGGACATCGACGGGACGCTTGTCGACACGAACTACCAGCACACGCTCGCCTGGGGCCGCGCGTTCGCCGACCATGGCGTCGCGGTCCCGCTTTGGCGGATCCACCGGCACAACGGGATGGGCGGCGACCAGCTCGTGGCCGCGGTCGCCGGCGACGAGGTGGAGGAGCGGCTCGGCGACGCGATCCGCGAGAGCGAGTCGGGCCGGTACGGCGAGCTGATCGACGAGGTGCGGCCCCTACCGGGCGGGCGCGACCTGCTCACGGCCCTGCGCGGCCTCGGCTGCTCCGTGGTGCTCGCGTCGAGCGCCAAGGAGGATGAGGTGGAGCGCTACCTCGACCTGCTCGACGCGCGCGCGATCGTCGATGCGTGGACGACCGGCGCCGACGTCGATCGGACGAAGCCCCATCCGGATCTGATCGCCACGGCCGCCGAGCGGCTCGCCGGCACCGCCGACGTCGTCGTGATCGGCGACACGGCGTGGGACGCCGTCGCGGCCGACCGCGCGGGGTTCGGGTCGATCGGCGTCCTGTCCGGGGGCTTCGGCGCCCAGGAGCTGCGCGACGCCGGGTGCGCCGAGGTCTTCGTCGACGCGGCCGACCTGGCCGCGCATCTGGAGTCGGCGCTCGAGGCCGTGCGCTCCGGCCGGAACGCGACGGTCTAGACGGTTGGTTCCACGCCCCCGCGCGCCTGGACGTCAGGCTGTGGAAGGGGGTCGGATCGTCGCGGGCTGCGGCTGCGAACCGTCGCATCGACGGCGTCCTCGGTCGCGCTCATATTTCGGGCCAATATGAACGCTCCCTGCGTCCTTGCGCTGCTCGGTTCGCAGCCGCCCAGGACATCACGGCGGCGTGGAACCAACCGTCTAACGACCGAGCGCGCGCAGCGCCTCGTCGCGCGACTCGTACGCCGGCAGCTGGTCGTACACCTCCAGGAGGCGTAGGACCTTGGCCGGAAAGCCGGCGGCGGGGATCAGGAGGGCGAGCGACACGCCGTCGGTCGCGGGCTGAAGCCCGTGCTCGACCAGGGGCCCCGCGATCGAGGAGTCGATGAACGTCGCCTGGGACATGTCCACCACGACGTCTCCGCCGGCGAACGACGCCCGTTCGATCTCCTCTCGCAGCCGCCCGACGGTCGCGACGTCCTGCTCGCCGCCGACCACCACCAGCCACAGCTCACGCCCGATCTGGTCGAGCGCGATCGTGCTCGACCATCCGTCTACCTCATGCACACGCATCACCCGGTCCTCGATCACTCACAGGTGTGCCTCCATCGACGGATGGCCGAAAGGCACCCTCCCCCGCCGCACCCCGTGTCTCGAGTCCGGTCGCCGGTGTCGGGTGACCCCTCAGCCGCCGGGCAACGCGCGCGGCGCGGCCCTCGTGTCCACCCGCTTGCGGGCGAGCCGCTCGGCCAGCCGCGACGCGAGCGCCATGATCGTGAGGGCGGGGTTCGCGCTCCCCTGGGTCGGCATCACGCTCCCGTCCGCGACGAACACGTTGTCGGTGCCCCAGACGCGGTGGTCGGCGCCGACCACGCTGTTCTCGGGCGACGTGCCCATCCGGCACCCGCCGACGAGGTGCGCGTAGCGGTCGATCGTGAGCACGTCCTGGGCGCCCGCCGACTCCCAGATGTCGTGCAGCGTCTGCTTCGCGAACGCGATGTTGCGGCGGTCGTTCTCGCACTGGGTGTAGTCGAAGCGCGCGAGCGGCATGCCGAACCGGTCCTTCTCATCCGCCAGCGTGACCCGGTTCTCCGCCAGCGGGAGCAGCTCCGAGAGGGCGCCGAGCACCGCCCAGTGGTTGTAGTCGCGCATGTACTCGCGCAGCGCCGCGCCGCGATGGCCGTCCGCGATGACGTGCTCGGCCCAGCCGATGGGAAGCGGGCTGATGGTCTGGATGGCGAAGCCGCGCGCGAACCCGCGCGCCGTGTCGGTCTCGTAGAACTGCTCCGACGAGACCTCAGGGGGCGGCGCCTTGTACATCCGCAGGAGCTCGGGGAAGCGGCCCGCCACCTGCGGCGCGCCCTGCACCATCAGGTACCGGCCGACCTGATCCTCCCCGTTCCCGAGCCCGGTGGGCGAGTCCGGCCCGGCGGAGTTCAGGAGCAGCCGCGGCGATTCGATCGAGTAGCCGCACACGGCGACCGCCGCGGCCCGCTGGAAGCACTCGCGGCCGTCGTGGATGTAGGTCACGCCCGTGGCCCTCCCCGAGCGGTCGGTCTCGATGCGCACGACCATGCTGTCCGCGCGGATCTCGACGCCGTGCTCGAGCGCATCGGGCACGTGCGTGACGAGCGGGCTCGCCTTGGCGTTCACCTTGCAGCCCTGCAGGCAGAAGCCGCGGTAGATGCAGTGCGGGCGGTTCCCGAACACCCCGTTCGTGATGGCCACCGGCCCGACCCGCATCGCGATCCCGTGCCGGATCGCGCCTTCCCAGGCCCGCTCGGCCGCGCCGCAGATCGGGTGGGGCGAGTGCGGGTAGCTGTGCGGATCGCCCCACGGCCAGTCCTGGCCGGCGACCGGCAGCTCGCGCTCGAGCTGCACGTAGTGCTCCCGCAGGTCGTGGTAGCCGATCGGCCAGTCGGCACCGACGCCGTCGCGCGTCTGCGTCTCGAAATCGGAGGGGTGGAACCGGGGGGTGTAGCCGGCGTAATGCACCATCGAGCCGCCCACACCGTGGCCGGAGTTGTTCTTGCCCATCTGGACGGGGTCCTCGCCGCCGATGATGCGTACGTCGTTCCAGTAGATGTGGTCCGAGCCGGCCTCGTCGGAGACCCAGTCCGCCTCCGGATCCCAGAACGGCCCCCGCTCGAGCACGCACACCCGCCATCCGTCCCGGGCCAGGCGCTGGGCGAGGACGCCGCCGCCCGCGCCGCAGCCCACGATCAGCATGTCCACCTCGTCGTCCGCGGCGAAGCGGCGCATATGGTCGCGGCCGGGAATGTCGCGGCGGGTGGGATGGAGCAGCCGGGCGGAGTCGTTGTTCTGCGGGAGCACCGACCCCTTGAGGATGTCCCTGATCACTCGAACCCCTTCCGCTTCACGTCCACGACCGGGTCCGGGTCGATGGCCTCCTCGCCCTCCCAGGCCTCGCTCACCCCGATTCCCATGCGCGCATAGCCGCGCGGGTAGGCGGGCCCGCCGAAGCCGATCTCGTTCCAGGCCCACGGATGCGCGTAGAACACGGCGAGGGCGTCGCGGGTCACGACGCTCCACGCCCGGGAGACGTCGAGCTCCGCCCAGGCGCCGCCCTCGAGGTCACCGGAGGCGAACGCGTCGATGATCCGCTCGCGGTCCTCGGAGCCCGTCTCCGCAAAAGCCCCGGCGCCGCCGCCGGCCGCCTCGTCGAGGCCGCGGGCGACGAGCCTCCAGGTCTCGCCGTCGGGGGGCATGCCGGCGTAGCGGTACCCCTCCGTCTTCCCGGCGGCGTGCTTCGCGTCGACGAACGCGAGCACGGGGATGCGGGGCTCCGAGTCCTGCGCCAGCAGGTCGTCGCAGAAGACCTTCAGGGTCGCCGCCTCGGCGTCGGTGAAGAACTCCCGCTCGGGCACGTCGTCGATCCGGGCGAGCACGACGGCACGGGTGGGCGCGTCCCACGCGCCGGCCTGCTCGAGCACGTCGTAGTCCGGGTAGCGGCCGTGCATCTGCGGCGTCGTGCCGCGCCGCTGCCGCGGCAGCTCGTACGGGTCGGCGTGGCCCTGCGTGCCCCGCACCTTGGGAAGGTGGTGAGCCCTGGTGAAGTCGTGCGCCATGGTGCGATCAGCGCTCGCGCGCCATCAGCGGAGCCAACAGGCCGAAGCCCCCGATCAGGAGGAGCGCGCCCGGGGCGAGCAGCGGCGGGCCCATCACGAGGTTGTAGGTGGTGTTCCGGAGGCCCCCCGGCTTGCGGTGCACGCCGCGCAGGTGGGTGATGATGCCGACGAGCCCGTCGGCGGCGTAGAGCGCGGACACCGCCGGCAGCACGGTCCGCGCCGCCCGCTCCGAGAAGACGGCTGCCACGCCCGCGGCCGTCAGCGGCGGCGTGAGCACGATCGGCGTCCACATCCAGCGGTCGCCGAACGACGCCTTGTAGTGCTCGAGGTAGATCTCGAACGCCATCGGCGGGGCGCTGAGCGCGGCGGCCGCGGCGAGCGTCTTCTGCATGCGGCCGGCGCGCAGGTTTCGAAGGATGGACATTGGCTCCTCCTGGTCCTCCTAGTGGGCGTACCGCTCGGCGTCGGCGCGGCGCAGCTCGAGGCCGTTGCCGGGGCGGGAGAGATCGGGGTGGAGCGCGCCGTCGACCGGCTCGGAGATGCCGTCGAACAGGCGCCCCTCGAACCGGACGTGGTCGTGGAAGTACTCGAGGTGGCGCAACGCCGGGACGGCGCAGCAGGGGTGCAGGTGGATCGCCGGCCCGCAGTGGCCGGAGAGCTCGAGCGACCGCGCCTGGCAGAGGGCGCCCACCCGCAGGAAGCCCGAGATCCCCTCACACCGGGTGACGTCGGCCTGGAGGCAGTCGACGGCGCCGGCGACAAGCATCGCCTCGAAATACGGGAGCATGTAGCCGTACTCCCCGGCCGCGACGTCCATGCCCGCGGGCGCGCGGTCGCGCACGAGCCGCAGGCCCTCCAGGTCGTCAGACGACACCGGCTCCTCGAACCAGGTGACGCCGTGCGCCGCAACCTGCGTCGCGAACCAGAGCGCCTTCTTGCATGAGAGCGCCCCGTTCGCGTCGACATAGAGCTCGGATTCCGGTCCGATCGCGTCGCGGGCGACGCGGACGCGTTCGAGGTCGCGCGCGGGGTCGCGGCCGACCTTCATCTTCACGCGCGGGATCCCCGCCGCGGCCCAGCCGCCGAGCTGCTCGGCCAGGCGCTCGTCGGGGTACGACGTGAAGCCGCCGCTGCCGTAGACGGGGACAGCCGTGCGCACCGGGTCGAGCAGCGTGGCGAGCGGCAGCCCCAGCAGCCGCGCCTTGAGATCCCAGAGCGCCGTGTCGACGGCGGCGATCGCCATCGAGGCGACGCCCGGGCGGCCGAGGTTGCGGCACGCCCGCCCCATCGCCTCCCATGCCGCGCCGACCGCCATGGCGTCCCGGCCGCAGACGACGTCGCGCAACACGGACTCGATCACCGTTCCCGACGAGACGTCGCCGTAGGTGTATCCGAGGCCGGTCTCGCCGCCGGCGTGGGCCTCGACCAGCACCATCGTCGTGGCGTCCCACTCGGCGGTGCCGTCCGACTCGGGCGCGTCGGTCGGGAGCGTATAGGCGGCGACGTCGATCCCCTCGATCGCGACCTCGGGCGCGCCCGCACCGCGCGGGCGCGCGCGTCCGGCTGCGGTCGCGGCCATCAGCGGCCCGGGACGAGGCCGTGCGCCTTCTGGCGCAGCGACTGGGCGATCATGTGGCCGCGGTTCGGGTCGCCGTGGGCGACCGCCTCGGCGAAGTGCACGGCCTGCTCGAACGTGATGTGCGGCGGAAGCGGCGGCACCTCGGGGTCGGTGCGGACGTCGAGCAGGACGGGCCGGTCAGCGGCCAGGGCCTCGTCCCACGCCGGGCCGACCCTCTCCGGGTCGTCCACGTAGATGCCGTGCAGCCCGGTCGAGGCCGCGTACGCGGCGTAGTCGAAGTCGGGCAGGTCCTGCGAGACCTCGAACTTGGGATCGCCCTCCATCACCCGCTGCTCCCACGTGACCTGGTTCAGGTCGTTGTTGTGCAGGACGAGCACGATCAGGCGCTGGTCGGGCCAGCGATGCCGGTAGCGGGCGATCGTCAGCATCTCGTTCATGCCGTTCATCTGGAACGCGCCGTCGCCGACCAGCGCGATCACCGGCCGGTTCGGGTGGGCGAACTTCGCGGCGATCGCGTACGGCACGCCGGCGCCCATCGTGGCCAGGTTGCCGCTGAGCGACCCCATCATGCCGCTGCGGATACGCACGTCGCGGGCGTACCAGTTCGCGGCGGAGCCCGAGTCCGACGTCAGGATCGCGCCGTCGGGCAAGCGCGAGGAGAGCTCGGTGAAGACGCGCTGCGGGTTGATCGGATCGGCGCCGTCCATGGCGCGCTCACTCATCAGCTTCCACCAGGAGGCGACGTGCCCCTCGATCTGCTCGCGCCAGGCGCGGTCGGTCTTGCGCTCGAGCAGCGGCCGCAGGGCCGCGAGCGTCGCGCGGGCATCGCCGACCAGATGCGCCTCCATCGGGTAGCGGAGCCCGATCATGCGCGCGTCCAGGTCGATCTGCACGCCGCGGGCGCTCCCCTCCTCGGGCAGGAACTCCGAGTACGGGAAGCTCGAGCCGACCATGAGCAGGGTGTCGCAGCCGGTCATCATGTCCCAGCTCGGCTCCGTCCCGAGCAGCCCGATCGCGCCGGTCACGTGCGGCAGATCGTCGGGGACGGCGGCCTTGCCGAGCAGCGCCTTGGCAATCCCGGCGCCGAGGATGTCGGCGACGGCGAGCACCTCGTCGGTGGCGTGGAGCGCACCGGCGCCCACGAGCATCGCGACCCGCTCTCCCTCGTTCAGGACCGCCGCGGCCCGGTGCAGCTCCGCGTCGGACGGGATCACGACGGGCGGCGAGTAACCGACGGACGAGTGCACCGTCCCGTGCGCATGCGCCGGGGTCTCGACGGCCTCCTCGGAGGCGAGATCGTTCGGGACGATGATGCAGGTCACCGTGCGCTGGTCGCGGGCGATCCGCACCGCCCGGTCGACCAGGTGGCGCATCTGCGCGGGCTCCGTCGCCATCTCCACGAACTCGTGGGCGACGTCCTTGTAGAGCGAGACCAGGTCGACCTCCTGCTGGTAGCTGCCGCCGAGCGACGAGCGCGCCTGCTGGCCGACGATCGCGACCACGGGCTGGTGATCGAGCTTGGCGTCGTAGAGGCCGTTCAGGAGATGGATCGCCCCCGGCCCCGAGGTGGCGACGCAGACCCCCACCTCGCCGGTGAACTTCGCGTGCCCGCACGCCATGAACGCGGCCATCTCCTCATGGCGCACCTGGACGAGCTCCGGCTCGTTCTCCGCCCGCCGGAAGGCACCCATGATCGCGTTGATGCCGTCGCCCGGATAGCCGTAGACGCGTCTGATGCCCCAGTCACGGAGGCGGTGGAGCAGAAAATCGGCGACGTTCTGGGACACGCAGGATCACCCCTCGGGGTCGGAATTACACGGATCCACCCGCCACACGGCTCGTACCCGGGTGCCTGCGGAGACAAACCGCAAGGGCGCGCCCGCTCGAGGGCCGCGCAGCCTCAGCCCTGGTTCGGCGCCTGGATCCGCTCGCTCGCGGGCTCACCCCGCCGCAGCTCCCGGCTGCGCTCGGCCTCGGCGTTGATCTCGGCCCCGAGCAGCAGCGCGAGGGCGGAGAGCCAGAGCCAGGTCAGCATCACGATCACCGCCGACAGGCTGCCCCAGGTCTTGTTGTAGGACGAGAACTGGCTCGTGTAGAGCGCGAAGAGCGCCGAGGCGATGAGCCAGACGACGACCGCGAAGACCGCTCCCGGGGAGATGAACTGCCACTTCGGATGCGACACGTTCGGCGCCAGGAAGAGGACGATCGCAAACGCGGTCAGGAGCCCGACGATGAGGATCGGCCACTGCCCGATCCACCAGGCCCAGGTGACGACGGTGGTGTTCCCGAGCCACGAACCGACCCAATCCGTCATCTGCGGCCCGAGCACCAGCAGGCAGAACACGAGCGCGAACGCGACGACGCCCGCGATGATCATCACCAGCGCGATCAGGCGCTTCTTCGCGAAGTTCCGTGTCTCGTCGCGCTGGTAGGCCATGTTCGTCGCCCACATGACGGTCTGCATCGCGCCCGAGAGCGACCACAGCGCCAGCACGAGACCGATGGCGATCATGGCGATCCCGCCGCTGTTGGCCTGGGTCGTTCGGGTGAGGCTCGAGCCGAGCAGGTCGACCGCGCTCTTCGGCATCACGGACGAGAGGTGGCTCATGATGGTGTCGACCGCGCTCGGGCCGGCCAGCAGGCTGAACCCGCCGAGGGCGACGAGCAGCGCCGACGGGATCGCGAGAAACGCGTTGTACGCCACCGCCGAGGCCAGGTTGGTGACGTTGTCGTCCAGCGCCGACTTGACCCCGCGGACGACGACCGCGAAGTAGTCGCGCTTGGAGAGGTCGGCCAGCCCGGGGTCGGCGAGGCGCGGCTCGCGGAGCTCAGGCTGCGGGGTCGGCCCCTCGCCGGCGTCCGGGGCCCTCCGGGCCACGTGCTCCCGATCGTCCGTCTTGGGATCGTCGTGAGCGCTGCGCCCCATCTCAGCCGCCGTCCCCGTTGCCCATCCGGGCGCTCATCTGCTCCTTGGCGTCCGTGGCCTTGGCCGCCGTCCGCTCCTTGGCGGTGCGCACCGTCGTCGCCACTCGCTGCTTGAGCCGCTTCGGGGCGTTGAGCTTGTAGACCAGCGCCTCGACCGTGTCGGCCAACTGCTCGCGGGCGACCTCCGCCTCGCGCCGGGCCTGGGTCATGTCCTTCGCCATCGGATGTCCTCCCGGGGCCGTCTCAACTGCCTTGATCGGCGTCGGGTACCCGCGGTGCCCGGCGCCGAAACGACGGTGCGGCTACCGGCTCTGCCGTTCGGGCCGGCCGTCGGCCGTGAGCGTGTCGACATGCGGCGTCAGCTGCGTCGTCCGGTACCGCCAGCGGTCGCCGCGGTTCGCCAGCCGGGCGACGACGGGCGTCCCCACGAGGCCGTCGCTGGTCGACAGGACCTTGACGAGCTTGCCTGCTGTAGTGAAGAGGAAATCTTCTTCGCCGCACAGGTCGGAATCGTGGGTCGCCAAGCGGGATTCCGATCATGGGCCGTGCAGGGATCGAACCTGCGACCTTGGGATTAAAAGTCCGGTCTGATCCATGTCGGACCATGGTGGCACGTACCGTCGAGCAGCCCGGAGAGCAGGCGCTGGGGGTCCTGGATGTCGGCGTATGCCTCCGAATCCGACCTCGTATCGTCGGGTTCGTTTGCAGATGGTTTGTACCCAGGCGAGCGCGTATCCGACGATCTTCCCGGTCGGATCGGTGCTTCGGAAGTAGCAATCCCAAGGTCGCCGGTTCGATCCCAGCACGGCCCATCAGTGCTGTCCGCCCCGGGCTCGCCCGACATCCAGGAGGACCTTGCCGATCTTCCGCCCGTCTCGACCTCAGGTAGGCCTCGACGATCTGCTCCAAACAATACCGGCGATCAACCACGGGCCTGAGCGCGACTGACCGGAGCAGGTCGGCGACGGAGGCGACAGTGGCCTGGTCGCCTTTGGGCCGCGTGGCGTGAGCAGCCGCCTGCATCGTTCGAACGAACGGTGAGTGCGCCGCATGCCACGCGGAGCTAACGGGACTGCTGCCGGGAGGAGATGCCCCTGGAGTCTTGAAAGAGACGCTTCGGGGCCCGTGGAAGAAGAAACCCCGGCATTGCTTGTCCGTTCAACCTCGGTTCTCTTGAGCGTTTCGGTCGTCATTCCCTGCTATAACCACGGGCGCTTCCTCCGGGAGGCGATCGCCAGTGCGATCGCACAGGGAGAGCTCGTGCTGGAGATCGTCGTCGTCGACGATGGTTCAACCGACGAAACGCACGCCGTGGCGACGGAGGATGGAACCGTCAGGTACCTGCGTCAGCAGCGGAGCGGGCTTTCGGAGGCGCGAAATTCCGGCTGGCGCGCCTCGTCCGGCGACTATGTCGTCTTCCTCGACGCCGACGACCGACTCCTCCCCGGTGCCGTGGAGGCGGGTCTCGAGGCGTTCGGCCGCTGGCCTCACGTCGCCTTTGCCTTCGGACACTACGAACTCATCGACGAGCACGGCGCCGTCCAGCCAACGTGGAGGGAGCGCCGAATCGGCGACGACCGGACGTTCACGACAGGTGATTTCGAGCTCGTCCTCCCTGACGGCCGCTGCGCCGGGAGATCGCCCCAGCCGCGCCGGGTGAGCGACTACTACACAGCGATGCTGCGACGGAACTGCGTCAGCATGCACGCGGCGGTCCTCTACCGCCGGGCGGTCCTCGAGGAGGCGGGCGGCTTCGATCCGCGCCTGAGCGCGCTCGAGGACTACGAGATGTACCTGCGGGTGACGCGGACGCACCCCGTCGCGTGCCATGACGAGGTCATCGCCCAGTACCGGCGGCATCCGGCGGCGATGTCCGGCGACACGCTCAACATGTTGCGAATGGCGCTCTTCGTCCTGCACGAGCAGCGTTCCTACCTCCCGGAGCACCCGGCAGCGCTCGAGGCCTACCAGGCCGGACTCGCCTTCTGGAAGCGGCACTACGGCCAGCAGTTGATCCGCGATGTGCCGGGACACCTGGCCGCCGGCCGGCTGATCCAGGCGGGCAGCTCGTGCCTGTGGCCGCTCGCGCTCGCGGTCGGCAGCGAGCCGCGGGCGCCGCTCGGCCTCACCGGAGCGGCGTGACGTGATTGGTGGTGCCCGACCCCGCCAGGAGCTGAGGCCGTTCACGGTCGACGCGCCGCGGCCCGGGATGCGTGGCCAGGCCGCGCGCCTGCGCGAGGTGCTCGGCTCGCGCGAACTGCTCGCCTTCCTTGCGTGGCGGGATCTGACGGTCCGCTACAAGCAGAGCGCGATCGGCGTGCTCTGGGCCGTCCTGCAGCCGCTGCTGCTCGCCGGAGCGTTCACGCTCTTCTTCGGGAAGCTGGGCCACCTCGACGCTGACGGCACCTCCTACGCCCTGGCAACCTTCGTAGGGCTGCTTCCGTGGCAGCTCGCCGCATTCGCGGTCTTCGCCGCCTCGCACAGCGTCGTCTCGAGCCAGGATCTCGTGAAGCGCGTCTACTTCCCGCGCATCCTGATCCCGCTCGCGCCGTTCGCCGTGGCGCTCGTCGACTTCAGCGCCGCGTTCGCCGTCGCGCTCGTCTGGCTGGCCGTCGCCTCGCCGCCAATCACCCTCACGATCATCTGGGTGCCGGTCTTCCTCCTCCTCGCGCTCGTGACCGCCGTCGGCGTCGGATGCTGGCTCGCGGCTCTCAACGTCCGCTTCCGCGACGTCCAGGTGGCGGTGCCGGTGCTCGTGCAGCTCTGGCTCTTCTGCACGCCTGTGGCATATCCATCGAGCATCGTCCCAGAACGCTGGCAGCTGGCATACGCGGCCAATCCGATGGTGACAGCGGTCGACGGCTTCCGCGCGGCGCTGCTCGGTGCTCCTGACCTTCACTCGGGCCCCGTACTGATCTCGGTCGCCGTCGCACTCCTGCTCGCGGTCACCGGCATCTCCTTCTTCTGGCGGACGGAGGACACGTTTGCCGACATCGTCTGAGCTCGCCGTCGTCGCCACGAACCTCGGCAAGCGCTATCGGCTGGGCGAGTCGATCCGCCCAGACACGGCGCGCGATTGGATCACCGACACAACGGGCCGGCTCGTGCGGCGGCGCAGACGCCCCGCGAGGCGCGCCTCGCCCTCGGAACTCTGGGCGCTCCGGGGGGTCGATTTTGATATCGAGCGTGGCGACGTCGTCGGCGTCATCGGTCGCAACGGCGCCGGCAAGAGCACGCTGCTGAAGATCCTCACTCGCGTGACGAGACCGACGACGGGCGCGCTCCTCGGCTGGGGACGGGTGGGGAGCCTGCTCGACGTCGGAACCGGCTTCCATCCTGAGCTGACCGGCCGCGAGAACATCTTCCTGAGCGGCGCGGTGCTCGGGATGCGTCGGGCCGAGATCGCTCACAAGTTCGACCGGATCGTCGAGTTCTCCGGCGTCGAGCACATGCTCGACACGCCGGTCAAGCGCTACTCGAGCGGCATGTACGTCCGCCTCGGCTTCTCGGTTGCGGCGCACCTCGAACCCGACATCTTCGTGATCGACGAGGTGCTCGCGGTCGGAGACGCGCCCTTCCAGGGTCGGTGCCTCGAGCTCGTGCGCCATCTTTCGCGAGGAGGCACGACGGTGCTGCTCGTCAGCCACAACCTCGGCACTATCTCCTCGTTTTGCAGGAGCGGGCTCCTGCTGGAAGGGGGAAGGCTCGCTGCAAGGGGCCCCATCGAGGAGGTGGTGCGGACGTACGTGCGCTCGCTCGAGGCAGCCGCCGGGCAGACGCTCGGTGAGCGCCGTGACCGCTCCGGGGAGGGACGCATCCGGGTCACCTCGGTTCGGATCGACGCACCGGGACGTCCCGCCGGTGAGATCGCGACCGGAGAGCCGCTCAGGTTCACGTTCGGCGTGAGCAGGCGGGCTCCCGGCCTCGACTGCGCGTTCGGCGTCTACGACGCGTCCAGCAATCTCGTTGCCGACTTCACGTCCGTCGAGCCGAGCCCGCTCGACGTCCCCTTCGACCTGGGGGCCGGGCCCGAGCCCGACGTCGTCGTCTGCGAGCTCGACGAGCTCCTCCTCCTCCCGGGTCGCTACCGGATCGACGTCGGCCTCTCCCTCCTGGGCGTGCTGCAGGATCACGTCGAGGGCGCCGCGTTCTTCACCGTCGGGCCCGGAGCCGTCCGCGGCCGGCCGGTCGGGCGGGACGCGACGTATGGCCTCGTCCAGCTTCCGCACGTGTGGAAGTTCGGCGAGGTTGCAACCCGTCGGCGCGGCGCCCCTCTCTCGTGATGGGCACGGCGGCGCTCACGCAGGTGCTCCGCCGGCCGTTGCGCATCCACACCTCGCGTCGACGGCACCGCGTCGAGCTCGGCGACTTCGGCCGGCGCCCGCCGTCGCTCGATCGCGACCAGAACTCGGTCTACGACGCCCTCGTCCGGCGCTTCCTGCGACCGCGGCTTGCCGCGTTCGCCGCTCCCGGCCTCGTGTTCGGGCCGAGCGGCGAGCCTGGGTGGACGGACGTGCTGCCGGCTGCCGCCGATGTCAAGATCCTCCGTGGGACCGAACCTTCCAAGCAGGAGCTCGCGGCCGCTGCGACCGTCGACTGGGTCGTGCTCGACCGCGTCCTCCAGTGGCGCACCGACATGGGAGCCGCCCTCGAGGACGTCGTCGGGCGCATGCGGCCGGGCGCCGCCCTAGTCACGTTCTTCACCGGGATCGCGCGTGCGGAGCCGGAGAGCCGCGCGCCGCTCTGGACGGTCGCGCCGTACGCCGCAGGCCGGCTGCACGACGATCGCCGCGACCTCGAGCGCGTCGCGGTCGAGCAGTACGGCAACGTGACGCTCGCGCTCGCGTGGCTCTACCGGCTGCCGGCGACGGATCTGACCGAGCGGGAGCTTGCCGCCGTCGACCCGGCATACCCCATCCTCGTCGCCATCACCACCTCCAAGCGAGGAGGGCGCGGGTGAATCGGCAGCCCGACGAGGCGGTCGCCGTCTCCGTGCTCGTCGTCACGTACAACCACGCGCGGTTCGTGCGGCAAGCGCTCGACAGTGTGCTCGGGCAGCAGCTTTCGGAGCCGTTCGAGATCCTGGTCTCGGAGGACTGCTCGACCGACGGGACGCGCGAGATCGTGCAGGAGTACGCGGCGCGCCACCCGCACCTCGTCCGACTCCTGTTGTCGGAGCGGAACGTGCACTCGAACGAGGTCGTCGCCCGCGGGTTCCGCGCCGCCCGGGGACGGTACGTCGCGCTGCTGGACGGCGACGACTACTGGACGAGCGACGACAAGCTGCGGGCGCAGGTCGAGTTCCTCGACGCCCGGCCCGACCTCACGATCTGCTTCCACAACGTCGAGGTCGTCGACGAGCGCTCGCAGAGCAGCGGCAAGCTCTGGAACACGCCCGGCCAGCCGGAGGTGTCCGGCCTGCACGAGCTACTGCGCGGCAACTTCATCGCTGCCAGCTCGGTCGTGTACCGGCGGGCGGCGGTCGCCCACGTCCCGGCCTGGTACGACGGGTTCTTCCCCGTCACCGACTGGCCGCTGCACGTCCTCTACGCCCGCGAGGGCGGGATCGGCTACCTCGACCGCACCCTCGGTGTCTACCGCCTGCACGGCGGCGGGCTCTTCTCGACGCTCGGCGAGCGCGAGAAGCTGGAAGCGAACGCCGACTTCTACCGGCGCCTGCGGGCCTGCTCGCCGCGCGCGCTCGCCGCGGAGGTCGCCCGCGGGCGGCGCGACTACTTCCTCGGCTGGGCCGCGGAGTTCCGGCGGCGGGGCGACCGGCGCATGCTGCTGCGCTGCCTGCGGTGGGCCGCCCGGTGAGCCGCGCGCCGATCTCCCCACTCCCGGACGGTGGCCGCCCGCACTGGTCGGTGATGATCCCCACATTCGACTGCGCCCGTTATCTCGAAGCGACGCTGCGCTCCCTCCTTGCGCAGGCCCCCGGGCCCGAAG
>JBKPMQ010000331.1:0-2318 GCA_046732235.1 Actinomycetota bacterium | reverse complement strand
CGTCCAGCTGGAGCACTCGCCCGCCCGGCTCCGGCGGCCCGGCCGAGGCCCGCCGGCGCAGGCAGACGCGGACGCGCGCCAGCAGCTCGTCGAACGAGAACGGCTTGGCCAGGTAATCGCTCGCGCCTGCATCCAGCGCTGCGACCTTGGTGGCGACGCCGTTCTGGGCCGAGAGCACGAGCACCGGCACCGGGGGGTCGCGCTCGACCGCGCGGGAGAGCACGCCGAAGCCGTCGATGCCGGGCAGCTTGAGGTCGAGCACGACGAGGTCCCACTCGCGCTCGCCGAGCTCCGCCACTGCGTCGTCGCCGCTCCCCGCAACGGCGGTCACGTACCCCTCCGCCCGGAGCCCCCGGCTGACGAAGCTCGCGATCAGGGGCTCGTCTTCGACCAGCAGAATCCGCACGACGTCCGCAAGCATACGCTCGCCCGCACGGCGCGGACATGACAGGGAGATGACATGCGCTTGACGGCGCCGGGCGCCGGATCGAGCATTGCAGCCGCTCGAATCCGAGGGAGGGCTCGATCAGCCGTTCGGCGAGGATCCTATGCGCGCTCGGCGGCACCGTCATGGTGGCCGCACTGGTCGCGTGGTACGTGGTCGGCTACGTGGTCTCGCTGCCGCCGACCGTGTCGCAGGCGAGCGCCGCCGGCGTCACGAACATCACCCTCCAGACGGTCGCGGCGTACGGCCACGCGCCGCATCCCGACTGGGTCTCCTACCTGGTGAAGAACGAGCAGGGGCAGTGGGTGCACAGCACCATCTGGAAGGTGCCGGCGAACTCCATCGTGCGCGTCACCGTCTACCAGTACGACGGCGACAGCGGCCTGCGCAACCCCTTCCTGGGCCAGCCGCGCGGGATCGTCCGCGGGACGATGACGGTGAACGGCAAGCCGTACCACGTCCTCGATCCGGACGACGCCTCGCACACGTTCACGATCCCCGACCTGGGCGTGAGCGTGCCGCTCAGGGGCGTCGCCGATGACGCGCCCAACCAGTGCGCCGTCACGCCGTGCAAGCCGGGGCAGGCGCACAACAAGATCGTCTTCGAGTTCCGCACGGGCAAGCCCGGCATCCACCGCTGGCAGTGCTTCGTGCCGTGCGCGGCGGGCTGGATCTACGGGTTCGGCGGGCCGATGCAGACGGTCGGCTGGATGGACGGGTTCCTCAAGGTCGTCTGAGCCGATGGACGATCGAGCGCATCTCATCCGGGCGGCGGTGATCTGGGTCGTCCTGGCGGCGATCGCCGACCTGATCGTCGGCCTCGCGGTGGCCTCCCACATGCCGCCGGGACACTTCTCGACCACCGCCTCCGACCAGACCGAGATCAACAACCTCCTGGCGCTGATCATGACCCCGATCGGCGTCGGCGTGATCACGTTCCTCGTGTACGCGGTGGTGTCGTTCCGCCAGCCGCCGGGCCCGCTGCAGGACGGCCCGCCGGTCCGCGGCCACCGCCGCCTGCAGGCGGGCTGGGTCGGGGTGACCGCGACGATCGTGCTCGTGCTCGCCATCCTCGGCACGGCCGAGCTGGTCGAGGCGCCCAGCAGCCGCGCCGGTGCCGGTGCCGGCGGCGGCCAGGGGGCGACCCCGATCTCGAACCCGGCCGGGAACCCGCTGCAGGTGCAGGTGATCGCCCAGCAGTGGCAGTTCACCTACCGCTTCCCGCAGTACGGCGGCGTCGAGACGTTCTCGCTGGCGCTCCCGGTCGGCCGCACGGTCGAGTTCCACGTCACCTCGATCGACGTGATCCACTCGTTCTGGGCCTACCAGCTGGGCGTCAAGGCCGACGCCGTGCCCGGCGCGGACAACATCGCGTACACGACGCCGAAGCGCGTCGGCCTGTTCCAGATCCGCTGCGCGGAGCTGTGCGGGCTCTGGCACGGGTACATGGCCGCACGCGGGCACGTGCTCACGGCCGCGGGGTGGCGGCGCTGGATCGCGCACGTCCAGCGGGCCAACGCGCCCTCGACCCATTACCTGCCGAAGTACGCCGGCGTCTACTACCCGGCACCAACCCAGAGGGGCGGATGAGCACACCCGAGACAACCACGGCCACCACGGCGGCGCGACCGTCCGGCCGTCATGGCCTGCTGACGTTCAACCTCCTCTGGGGCCTGGTCGGGCTCGTCGTCGGCTACGCGATCGGCCTGTGGATCGGCCACCGCATGGGCTCCCGCTTCGACTGGACCGCCGACATCGACTACAACGACGTCGCGGTGCTCCTGGGCTACTCGCTCGGGACGCTCGGCTACCTGGCCGGGCTGGGAATCCTGAACCACCCCGTCGCCCGCCTGTTCGGCCGCTCCGCCCGCGA
>JBKPMQ010000330.1:0-2961 GCA_046732235.1 Actinomycetota bacterium | reverse complement strand
GCACGACCCCGTCCGCGGCCGCGGCGCGGTGCTCCGCGATGGCGTGAGCGGCCCCCGCGCCCGCCGCGGCCAGCCCGAACCCGCACACGGCCAGCGGGCCCGGCGGGCCGTCGGGGAAGAGCAGCCCCGACTCGAGCTCCGTCGGCACGAGGAGGAGCACGGGCTGCCTAAGCGATCTCGACCATGCGCGTGATGGCGCCCCGGGCGCGGGCGGCCACGTCCTCGTCGACCGTGACGACGTGGCGCATGTCGCGCAGGGCGTCGCGCAGCTTCTCGAGCGTGATCATCTTCATGTAGCGGCACACGGCCCGCTCCGACATGGCGTAGAAGCGCTTGTCCGGCGACTCGCGCGTCAGCCGGTGGAGGATGCCGGTCTCCGTGGCGACGACGAAGTCGCGCTTCGGCGAGCGGGCGGCGTGGTTCACCATCCCCTCGGTCGAGAACACGTGGGTTCGCCGTGCCAGGGCTGCGTCCTGGGCGGCTGCGTACATGCACTGGCTGGCGCAGCCGCACTCCGGGTGGATGAGGAGGTCGGCTTCGGGGCGCTCGTCCAGCACCCGGGAGACGTCCTCGGTGCGGATCCCGGCGTGGACGTGGCACTCGCCCGGCCAGATCTTCATCTTCCGGCCGGTGACGCGCTCCAGGTAGGCGCCCAGGAACATGTCGGGCAGGAACAGGATGTCCCGGTCGGCGGGGACGGCCTCGATCACCGCCCGGGCGTTCCCCGAGGTGCAGCAGTAGTCCGAGAGCGCCTTCACCTCGGCGGTGGTGTTGACGTAGCTGACGACGACCGCGCCGGGATTCTCGGCCTTCCAGGCTTCGAGCGCGGCCGCGTCGATGCTCGCGGCCAGCGAGCAGCCGGCGTCCAGATCGGGGATCAGCACCGTCTTCTCGGGCGAGAGGATCGCGGCGGTCTCGGCCATGAAGTGCACGCCGCAGAACGCGATCACATCGGCCTCGGTACGGGCCGCGGCCTGGGACAGGCCGAGGGAGTCGCCCACCAGGTCGGCGACGTCCTGCACCTCCGGGAGCTGGTAGTTGTGGGCCAGGATGACGGCGTTTCGCTCGGCCGCGAGCGCGCGCACCTGCTCGTGCAGCGCGTCGACGGCGTCGGGGGTCAGCGTGGGCACGGATGCACCTCCAGCGAGATGTCGAGCGCCCGCACCGAGTGCGTCAGCGCTCCGATCGAGATCGCGTCGACGCCGGTCTCGGCGACCGCGCGGACGTTCTCCAGGGTGATGCCGCCCGAGGCTTCGAGCGTGACCTGCCCGGCCGCGATCGCGACCGCCTCGCGCAGCCGGGCAGGCGGCATGTTGTCGAGCAGGACGCTGTCCGCGCCGGCCTCAATGGCCTCGCACAGCTGCTCGAGGGTGTCGGCCTCGGCCTGGACGTGCAGGTCGGCCCGGGCGGCCCTTGCGGCGCGCACGGCCTTGGCGACGCCGCCGGCGAGGGCGACGTGGTTGTCCTTGATCAGGATGGCCGCCCCGAGGTCGGGGCGGTGGTTCGTGCCGCCGCCGCAGGCGACCGCAAGCTTGTCCAGCTCGCGAAGGCCCGGCGCGGTCTTGCGCGTGTCCAGGATCTCGGCGCCCGTGCCGTCGACCGCAGCCACGTAGCGCCCGGTCACAGTCGCGATTCCGGACAGCCGCTGGAGCAGGTTGAGCGCGGTGCGTTCGGCCGTGAGGACGGCCCGGGCCGATGCCCTGATCCGGGCGACGGTGCAGGGGACTTCCGCGATGGTCGTGCCCTCTGCAACGAGGACGTCCATCTCCGCGGCCGGGTCGAGGCGGCGGACCACCTCGAGCGCGACGCCGAGCCCGCAAACGATTCCGGGCTCCTTCCACACCAGATCCGCAATCGTTTCCAGATCACCGGGGACCGTCGCGTCGGTGGTCGGGTCGCCGCGGCCGGCGTCCTCGGCCAGCGCGCGGTCGATTACACTGTCGAGTGCAGCGGTGGGCACGCGGTGCTCCTGGCTTGGTGGGGGTCGCGATCGGGAAAGTCGCTGCGCAGGTGGCCGCCCCGGCTCTCGGTCCTGCGCAGCGCGGCGCCGGCGATCAGGCCGGCCACGAGCACCGGGTTCGAGTCGGCCCGCTCGCCCAGCCAGGCGAGGAGCGCGCTCAGGCCCTCTTCGCTCCGGACGGGCCCTGCGCTCTCCCACATCCGCCGCCGCAGCTCCGGCAGGGGCGCGCGTGCCAGCGGGCGGGCGGGCGGCCGCCCGGGCTCGGCGTCGGCCGTCCCCGTGCCGAGGCCGTGCGCGACAGCGCGCCCCGAGAAGACGAAGCACTCGAGCAGGGAGTTGGACGCGAGCCGGTTGGCGCCGTGGACGCCCGTGGCCGCACACTCGCCGACCGCGTAGAGGCCGGCGATCGAGGTCGCGCCGTCGAGGTCGGTGGCGATCCCGCCCATCAGGTAGTGCGCGGCGGGAGCGACGGGGATACGGTCGGCGGCGAGGTCGAGGCCGGCACGGCGGCAGCCGGCGGCCAGGTTCGCGAACCGGGCGAGCACGCGTTCGCGATCCAGGTGGCGCAGGTCGAGGTATGCCTTGCCGCCGTCGGCGAGGAGCGCCTCGATCGCGCGAGTCACCACGTCGCGCGGGGCGAGCTCCGCGTCGGGGTGGACGTCGAGCATGAACCGCCGGCCGGACGAGTCGACGAGGTGGGCGCCCTCGCCCCGCACCGCCTCCGAGATCAGGAACGCGCGCCCGCCGCCTGCGAGCGCGGTCGGATGGAACTGCACGAACTCCATGTCCCGCACGGTCGCCCCGGCGCGGTATGCCAGGGCGATGCCGTCCCCGGTCGCACCGGGCGGGTTCGTCGTCCGGTGGAAGAGCGCGCACGCGCCGCCGGTGGCAAGCAGGGTCATCCGGGCGCGTGCGAGCCGCAGCTCGTCGTGGCCCAGCAGCCACGCGCCGGCACAGGCCTCGCCGTCGCCCGCCAGGGCGAGCGCCGCCGTGTGCTCCAG
>JBKPMQ010000329.1:0-3121 GCA_046732235.1 Actinomycetota bacterium | reverse complement strand
AGGGTGGCCCGGTGCCAGTCGAGCCAGTCGCGGAGCATTTCCTGCTCGGGTTCGTTGCGGCGCTCCGGATAGTCTTCCGAGCGCTCGGCGTCAGGTGCGATCCAGGTCACTGCGGCAGCCTATGCCCGGGTTTGACCTGGCCGCCAACGGCGCCATCCGGATCAGCTCCGGCATGCTGGTAAAGGTCGGATCGCGGGAACAGCCGAAGGTTCCCCGGAGGAACACGATGAGCGATATGAGCACCGGAAACGGCAAGGTGGTCGTGAACAGGTCGATGTCGCTTGACGGCTTCATCGCCGGTCTCGGCCACGCGATGGACTGGGTCTTCGACTTCGTGGCGCCGGACGAGTTCCCGGAGATCGCGGCGGCCACCGGCGCCATGCTCATCGGCCGGCGGACCTACGAGGTAGGCAACAGGATGGAGGCCGACAAGCCGGGCAGCGCAGACTACCCCTTTTCCGGACCCATGTTCGTCCTGACCCAAGAGCCGCCGGAGCCGCCGGACCCGCAGGTCACGTTCCTCACCGGTGACATCGGGGAAGCGGTCGCCACGGCGCAGCGCCGCAGGCGGCAAGACCCTGGAGATCCTCCGTGCCGACGTGGCTGGCCAGTGCCTGCGGCGGGGGCTCGTCGACGAGATCCTCGTGTACGTCCTGCCGGTGCTGCTCGGCGACGGCGTCCCCTTCTCGGCCCCGGGTCTCACCAGGGTCGACCTGGAACCGGTCAGCAGCACGCGGTCGGGCGACGCCACCATCCTCCGGTTCCGCGTCCGCAAGTAGTCACACGACCCGCCATCCCGCGGTCAATCTCCTCCCGAGATACGCGCGACGGGGGCTCGCCGATCGCTCTCAGCGTGCCAGGAACGCCGCGGGCCGGACGCAGGAGCAGCCCCCCAGCGTGATCCGGGTATGCGCGCGTGACGGTTTCGGCCATGGCCCTCAGCAAGCGAACGCAGTTATCGATGTCCGCGGATGCGAGCGTCATCAGCTCCAACACTCCGATGGCGCGATGGGAACGCCCGAGTAATCGGCCTCGTGCGTGCAGCGCAGCTCGGCTCCGGTGTCGCGCTCGATGCGCTCGAGCCGTTCCCAGCTGTCTACCATGGCGTCAGGGCTCCAGACGATCGCCGGCAGTCGACGCTGACGCATCTTCTCGAGGTTGTATGCGGCGTCGCCGAGAAGAACGAGCGGGCGCCGCTCCTGGAACGTGATGAGGAGCGACTGGTGCCCCGGGGTGTGGCCGGGTGTGGCGATGATCCTCACGGTGCCGTCGCCGAAGAGGTCATGGTCTCCGTCGAGCAGTCGCCAGTCCAGGTCGTGGTCGAAGTCCGCCGGCATGTAGAGGTCGGCCTGGTACGGTGGAGGGTTGCGTGCGGTCCGCAACTCGATCGCCTGCACGTAGACCGGCGCGTGCTGGACGAACTCGAGTCCGCCCGCGTGGTCGAAGTGCAGGTGAGATTGCACGACCGCATCGATGTCCTCGGCGCGAAGGCCCAGCTTCCGCAGCTGCCCGACGACATCTCCATCTTCGTGCATCTCGATCGGGAACGCCCCGGCTGCCCTGCCCATCCGTGCGGCGAAGTCCGTGCCGATCTCCGGGTGCAGCCCGGTGTCGAACAGCACCCGCCCCTGGGGGTGATCGACCATGTAGAAGAAGTACGGGCTGTACTGCTTGTTCCCGACCTTCTCGTCGAACGGGTCGTTGACCGCGAAGTCGGCATGGTCGCCGCCGCAGTGGAAGGCGTAGACCCTCATCGGCCGACACATCCGACACGTGTGCGTTTGGTCGGGGTCACCGGCGCGACGACGGTCATCCGTGGCCAACGCCAACGGGCCGCGTCACAGCCTCCCGTGAACCAGTACGTGCCTCCATGCCGGCACGGACGTCGAGGAGGTCTGGTTCGGATGCCGTGCTGTCTGCCATTCGGCTCGAGCCTACTCGATCCGCGCCGGCCGTTCGGGGGACGCCCGCCTCGCATGCCAAATCAGCGAGGTGGCTGGTGCCCCGAGGTCACCGAACCGCTTCCCGGCCCCGGTCTTGGCAGATCTGGCACCGCTGCCCCAAACGCCCTTCACAGCACCACCCACCTACGCGTCCTTCGCCACGGCGGTCTCGGTGTGGCCCGGGGGCGTACCTCGAGCGATCGCGCTTTGCTGGACAACCGAGCGGGACGGGCGTAGGCTCGTAGCCAAAGGAGGTGGGGTGTCGTGAGCCGTGTGAAGCTGAGTTCAATCAGTCTTGGCCTTTCCGTGGTGATGTGCGCGGTTTTCGCGGCCGGAGCGGCCGCCGCCGTCAGTAACTACAACGTCCACGTCACCGAGCCCACCTCGGCCGTGCTCACCTGCCCCCAGGAGCAGGTGCAGCTTTCGGGGACCGTCAAGACGGTCGCCCACGGGGTCAACAACGGGCGGATTCACTCGCTGCACCTGGTTAGCGTCTCGGCCGGCCTCACGGGCACCGGGATGTCCAGCGGCGCGGCCTACCGCGTGGGCGGCACCAACATGGCCGCCGGTGTGGGCTTCGTGGATGGCGTGGACGAATCGAAGCTGACGATCGTCTACGGGTTCACGCTTGTCGCGCCCGGCCAGCCGGTGCTTCACGTGACCGGCCAGAGCGTCCTGCACGTGACCGAGGATCCGTACACCGGAGAGCTCATCGCCTTCGTGAATGACGACCGCTTCGCGTGCTCGTGAGCGCTCGCTCGACGAGCCAAGCCGTGCACTGACAATCCGAGGACGGTGATCGGTCGAACGAATGACGTCACGGCCCTCCTGCTGATCTCGCCGACTCAGGCAGTCTTGGGCCGACGACCGCGAATATCTTCGCGACGGCCACCCAGACATCCGGGTTCGCGGTGTGCCGCTCCGCGCCGGCAACCCCGGCTCGTGGGCACGGCCAACGTGGTGGTGGATCGGAGCCGTTCCGGGCAGAGCCGGCGATGAACGCGGCCGGCGCCTCGACGACCGCGACTTGACAGGGCGGCCTGGCTCGGCCGCCGGCCGGCGCACCGCGGCCCGCACGGCGTCCAGCTTGGCACGTGAGATACTGGGCGGGCGATGTCGGGGGATCTCGAAGATCTCGTCCGCCGGCCCTTCATCGCCGAGCCGGCCCACGCTCAGAC
>JBKPMQ010000328.1:0-3720 GCA_046732235.1 Actinomycetota bacterium | reverse complement strand
GCGCCGAGCCGGCGCGAGCGGTGCTCGACGCGATCGCAGCCCTCGCCGCGCAGGGCGGGCTCGCGCTCGGGCACGCCCGCCTGCTCGCCGCCCTCCGCGGAGGAGGCACCGGCGAGCACCGGAACCTGCGCAGCGCGGGCGGCTGACCTACGCGGTGCGGTCGAGCTCGAGCGCGCAGGAGTTGATGCAGTAGCGCTGCCCGCTCGGGCCGGGGCCGTCGTCGAACACGTGGCCGAGGTGCGAGCCGCAGTGCGCGCACGTCACCTCGGTGCGGATCATGAAGTGGCTCGTATCGCGGTGGAGCTCGATGTTCTCGGCCACGGCCGGGTCGGTGAAGCTGGGCCAGCCGGTGCCCGACTCGAACTTCGTGTCGGAGCCGAAGAGCTCGGCGCCGCAGCCGGCGCAGCGGTAGATGCCGTCGTCCTTCACGTCGACGTACTTGCCGGTGAACGGGCGCTCGGTGCCCTTCCTGCGCATGATCTCGTACTGCTCGGGCGAGAGCTTGTCCCGCCATTCCTGCTCGGTGGAGGGGATGTTGTGAGTGCTCATGGTGCTCCGTCTCGCGAGAGGGCCAAACCGTTACGCGTAGTCCAGAGGCGACGACCGGAGTCGAACCGGTGCAAGATTCCGTGCCGGACGCGTCCCTCCGCACGCACCGGGCATGGTACCGCTCAAGCGTCGGCCCCCGGCGCGCTGTCGATCCGCGAGGCTGGGTTCGCAGCTCGGCCTAAGCGCCCAGACCGTGAGGCGCCGGGTGCTCGACGGCGAGCTCCGCAGCTTTCGGCTCGGCGGCTCGATCCGTATCCCTACAAGCGAAATCGCCCGCGTCCGAGGCGACGAGAAGGCGACCGCATGACCCAGGCCGAGAAGCGGCTCGCGCAGGCTCTGAAGGCCGTACGGGACGCTGAGGAGCGCCTCCACGCCGTCCGCTCGAGATCAGCACCATCAACGAGAAGGCAGCGACGCTCGACACGGCGATCCGCAACGTGATCGCGGACGCGACCCGCAGCGGCGGCAAGATCAACGTCGATGACCAGCGCGGCCAGGCGCGAGACCTCGCCGACCGGCTCGCGACCGCCAGCACGATCGCGGAGACGCTCGAGCGCGTCGTCTCGGAACGCCGACACGCGGTCGAAGCGGTGCGCCTCGAAGCGTTCCCGGGCTCCGCTCGGCGCTCGCCGCGACGGCCGACAAACTCGCCGAGCAGATCAACGCCGTCCACGAGGAGGACGCCGCGGAACTCGAACCGCTCGAAGCCCAGGCCGGCGGCCTCGAAGCTGAGTGGGGAATGCTGCGCCGCGTGCTGCCACGCCTCATCACCACCACGAACTTCCGACCGGAAATGCAGGACCTCACCGTCCCAGAAATCACAGCCGACCCGTCGTTGGGCCGGTTCAGCCCAAACGACCCAGCCTTGCCGGAGTGGCTCCGGCCTGTGATCTCGCAGAGCCGCGTCCTCGCCGACGCGGAAGTCCAGCGAACGAACCCACCCATCGGCATCCCCGTCGCGCCCCAGGAGGATCAGCATGACCGACGAACGCGCCGCTGATCAGGTCGAAGAGCAGCGCCGCCGCCACGGCGAGGAACTCGCCTCGATCGTGTACGGCCCGAATAGTGGCGCCGTCCGGTGAAGGAAACCGGGCCCACGCCGTATACCGAGTAAGCGCGAGTTGGCCTACCCTCGGCCTCGGTTGCGCAGGCGATGGCCGTGTCGCGGGAACCGAACGTCGGGACGGACGCAGTCAGGGCGACCATGTCGATGAGCCGTCGCGGCAACGTGCCTGGCGGCGCAGCGATGGCGGTGATCTGGCCCGGAGGCGCCGCGGCATGGAAGATGACGGCGACGATGCTGCTGTCGATGAAGGTCGCCTCGGAGAGGTCGACGATGACGTTCGCGCTGGTGGCGAGGACGGCATCGAGCTCGGCTCGGAGGGCGGGGACGGTGGATAAGTCGTGCTCGCCGCACAACGCGACGACCGCGGCGCTTGGCAGGTGTTCGACGACGACTTGGCCGATCTCTGGCACAGTGTCCCTCCGGCACAGGCGCCGATGGTTCTACGCCGAACCGGGACCGGTGGAGCGCCGATTGTTGTCTGTTTATTCTCCTCCCGGCGTGGGCAGTCCCGTCGGATGGTCGGTACGAAGGAAACCGCAGCAGAGGCGGCCGACTTCCACCTCCGACTCCCATGCGAGCCCGCAAGCGTCCCACGGGCGCGAGCGGAGGTACGGGACTGGTGCCACGAGGCGGGGATACGGGGGGACGCCCTCAGCGATGTCCAACTTGCCGTCACCGAAGCGGCGACAAACGCGGTGCGCCACTCCACGTGCGTCGACTTCCAGATCCAAGGCTGGATCAGTGACGCGGCCTTGACCGTCTCCGTCTGGGATCAGGGGCGAGGCCGGAGCGACTCCCAACCGGGCGCGGGGCTTGGCACCAGAGTCATCCGCGCACTGGCCGAGTCGGTCGACTTCGAACACACGGAGCCGGGTACGCGCGTGACCATGCGCTTCCACCGGAACGGTTTGGTGTAGGGCGTCGCGCGCTCAGCCGCAGGGTCCCCGACATCCCGAGGCAGCTGTGGGGACCTGGTAGCCTTGTCCGGGAGGCTCAAGCAGTGTGGCCCCCCGCGGAAGGCGTGTCGGTCTTTCGCGCTATCTGGATTTGCACCGTGAGGAGCACATTGGAGCAGTTCGAGAACGTGGCTCTGCCGCCTGACTGGGAACGCCGGAAAGGGGAGCGCGTCCGAAAGAACGAGGCCGCGTTTAAGGCGCACAACGAGCGGCGAAAAGCGTTCGAACAGCCCATCGCCGGGCAGGATGAGCTGGTTCCCTTCGTCTGCGAGTGCGGCGACGCTGGTTGCTGGGACGGGCTGGAACTCACAATCGCTCAGTTCAACCATGCTCACGCTGCGGCGAGGCGCTACGCCGTCAAGCCTCTGCACATCATGCCTGACTACGAGTGGGTGGTCGAGCAGCACGACTCGTACTGGATCGTTGAGAAGTACGCACCCGCCGACGCGCCAGCTGAAGCCCCCCGCGCCTCACGGAATCGGCTTCCCCATAGCCACGCCAGGCGAACGCGCGAAGTCCGCTGCTAAATCACCAACGCCGTCGCGGGCTTCTCCCGAAGCCGTTTCTCGCGCGGCGTCATCATCCGCGGCGTCGGCTCAGTGCCGAGCGATGAATCGCCCCGCAGCGTCGACGCGATAGTTCCGCGTATGCCAGCAAGTGACGCGGAGGCGCTCGAACCCCTTCGCCACCTCGCCGCGAAGCTCCGCCTCCACCCGCAACAGGGGATGCGGCCGCGCCTGCTTCCGCGACCCCTCCACAACAGGGCCCGTCTCATCCGGCGCCGACGGCGCCTCCGCAGCGCTTCGCATCTGCCTAACAGCCACGGTAAAAAACCGTTTCCCGGAAATCATTTCAGTGAGTTTCTGTCACAGGGAGGCTGGGGGAGGGGTTGAAGGAGGGGGTGGCGCAGAGCCAATACCCCCCGGCCTCGAACGGGAGCCCGACGCCAGAATCGTCGGCCCGGAACGGGAGCGTGGGCGTTTCGACCATGAAGCGGTGGGGCAGTTTGCCGCGCATGAGGGGGCGTGGCCAGTCTGGATCCTTGCGGCGGCCGAGGTTGCCGGGATTGCTACTCGGCATCGGGCTCGGCGGGTTCGTGGACGGCATCGTCTTTCATCAGATCCTCCAGTGGCACCACATGCTGAGCAG
>JBKPMQ010000327.1:0-4890 GCA_046732235.1 Actinomycetota bacterium | reverse complement strand
TCCCCGACGAGATCGTCCGCGCGGCGACCCTGCTTCGGGCGAACGCGCTTGCGAAGGGCACCTCCGGCGTGCGGCGCGACGTGGTCGACCTGCTCCTCGGCCTGCTCGCCCGGGGCGTCCTTCCGATCGTGCCGTCGCGGGGCGATAGGCTGCGCGCCGGTGGCGGCGACGATCGAGGTGAGCGGACACGATCTGGGGATCGACGACGTCGAGCGGGTCGCCGTCGGCGGCGCGACCGCCCAGCTCGGCCGGCAGGCGCTCGACCAGATCGCGGCCTCGCGGGCGCTGATCGACCGCGTTGTCGCCGACGACACCCCGACGTACGGCGTCAACACGGGGTTCGGGCGCTTCGTCGACGTCCACATCGCGCCGGAGCAGGCGGCGCGGCTGCAGCTGAACCTCCTGCGCAGCCACGCCTGCGGGGTCGGCGAGCCGTTCCCGGACGAGGTCGTGCGGGCGGCGACGCTCCTGCGTGCGAACGCGCTCGCGAAGGGGACGTCCGGGGTGCGGGTGGAGCCCGTCCAGCTCCTGCTCGACATGCTCGCGGCCGGCGTCGTGCCGGTCGTCCCGTCGCGCGGGTCGCTGGGCGCGAGCGGCGACCTGGCCCCACTCGCCCACCTGGGGCTCGTGCTGGTCGGCGAGGGGCAGGCGCGGTTCGGCGCGGACACGCTCGCCGGGGCGGAGGCGCTCGCGCGGGCCGGGCTGGAGCCGATCGTGCTGGCCGCCAAGGAGGGCCTCGCGCTCATCAATGGCACCCAGTTCATGGCGGCGATCGGCGCGCTCGTCCTGGCGAGGGCACGGCGGCTGGTGAAGCTCGCGGACGTCGCGGCGGCGCAGACGCTCGAGGCGCTGCGCGCATCACGGACGCCCTTCGCACCGGAGCTGCAGGCGCTGCGGCCGCATCCCGGCCAGGTGGCGTCGGCCGCGAACCTGTACCGGCTCCTGGACGACTCCGAGATCGTCGCCTCGCACCGCTGGTGCGGACGCGTCCAGGACGCCTACTCACTGCGCTGCGCGCCGCAGGTGCACGGCGCCGTCCGCGACGCGGTCGCCTACGCGGAGGGCGTCGTCGCGATCGAGCTGAACGCCGCCACCGACAACCCGATCGTGCTGGCCGATCGGGGCGAGGTGCTCTCGAACGGGAACTTCCACGGCGAGCCGGTCGCGATCGCCCTCGACACGCTCAAGCTGGCGCTGTCCGAGCTCGCGTCGATCAGCGAGCGGCGGATCGAGCGGATGCTGAACCCGGCCCTCTCGAACGGCCTGCCGCCGTTCCTCATCGAGGACGGCGGCCTGAACTCCGGCTTCATGATCGCCCAGTACGTGGCCGCCAGCCTGGTGAGCGAGGACAAGGTGCTCGTCCACCCGGCCAGCGCCGACTCCATCCCGACGAGCGCCGGCCAGGAGGATCACGTCTCGATGGGCGCGACGTCGGCGGTGCACCTGTGGCACGTGTGCGCGAACGTTGAGCGGGTGCTCGGCATCGAGCTCCTTTGCGGCGCCCAGGGGGTCGACTTCCTGGCGCCGAAGCGGCCCGGTCCGGCCGTCGCTGCCGCCCACGCCGCGGTGCGCGAGCTCTCGCCGCACCTCGACGCCGACCGCTCGCTGGCCGCCGAGATCGATGCCCTCGCCGGCAAGATCCGCGACGGCTCGCTGCTGGCCGCGGTCGAGGCCGGCTCCGCCCCGCTGCTCTAGCCACATCCGGTGGCCAGGCCCCGCGACGCGGGGCCTGGCCCCCGTTGCGGCACGCTAGGCCGGCTTCAGCTTGTAGATCGAGCCGGCCAGCGAGATCACGTAGAGCCCGCCGGCCTGGCCCTCGCCGAACGAGTCGAGCTGGGACACCTTGAAGCTGATCCCCTCCATCAGCACCGGCCGGCCGCCCGTCGCCCGCCGCTTCCAGATCCGGCCGGAGCAGAAGTCGCCGTAGATGTAGTAGCCGCGCAGCCTCTGCAGGACGGTGCCGCGGTAGACGTAGCCGCCGGTCACGCTGCAGTTGCCGGGCCCGGAGGCGACCGAGTGGGGGTACTGGATCGCCGGGAACCTCAGGCGGCTGCGGTCGATCGGCTGCACCTTGAAGACATGCGTGCCCTCGTAGTAGCTCCAGCCGAAGTTCGTGCCCGCCGGCGCCCCCGCCTTGAGATGGTCGATCTCCTCCCACTCGTTCTGGCCGACGTCGCCGATCCACATGTCGCCCGTCGCCCGGTCGAACGAGAACCGCCACGGGTTGCGCAGGCCGTACGCGTACACGCGCGGCCGCGCGCCCGGCACGCGCACGTTCAGGCGCAGGATGCTCGAGAGCGGGCCGCCGCTCTGGCCGCGGTTGCTGGGATCGCCCTCGCTGCCCCCGTCCCCGAGCCCGAGGTACAGCTTGCCGTCCGGCCCGAACTGCAGCTGCCCGCCCTTGTGGTTCGAGAACGGCGGCTGGTGCACCTTGGCGAGGATGACCTTCGAGGCCGGGTTGGCGATGTTCGGATGGTTGCGCTCGACCCGGTAGCGGGCCACGCGGGTGTCGTCGTTCCTGTTGTTGAAGGCGACGTAGAAGAACCCGTTCTTGCGGTAGTTCGGGTCGAATGCCATCGACAGCAGCCCCTCTTCGCCGGGGCAGTTGACGTTGCGCGTGATGTCCAGGAACGGGCGCCGCAGCACCCGGCCGGCCCGGTCGATGCGGATCAGGCCGCACTTCTCGACCACGAAGAGCCGGGTGTCGCCCGGCGGCGAGGTCAGGTAGACCGGGCTCGAGAGGCCGTGCATGATCCGCTGCAGCCGCACGGCGCCGTCGGCCTTCGAGCTGGAGCTCGCACACCCGAGGGCGGTGGCCACGGCCATCGCCACGGCGACGATCATGAGGCGCCGACCCACGCCCCCATGCTAGAGCATCATTCCGCGGGCGACGGTGTCGGAAGATCACGAGCCCTGATAGCGTTTCGGCATGGCGACGGCCGCCGACACCCTGGTGGAATCGCTCGTCGGCGACCTCTCCGCGGTACGGGCGCCGCGCGGCTCCGAGCTCCACTGCAAGGGCTGGCACCAGGAAGCCGCCCTGCGCATGCTCTGCAACAACCTCGATCCGGAGGTGGCCGAGGACCCGACCCGCCTCGTCGTCTACGGCGGATCCGGCCGAGCCGCCCGCAGCCACCAGGCGCTGCGCGCCATCGTCGCCGCGCTGCTCGAGCTCGAGTCGGACGAGACGCTGCTCGTCCAGAGCGGCAAGCCGGTCGGCGTCTTCCGCACCCACCCGGGCGCGCCGCGCGTCCTGATCGCCAACTCGCTGCTCGTACCCCGGTTCGCGAACTGGGACGAGTTCCGGCGCCTGGAGGCCGAGGGCCTGACGATGTTCGGCCAGATGACGGCCGGCTCCTGGATCTACATCGGCACCCAGGGGATCCTCCAGGGCACCTACCAGACCTTCGCCGCCGCCGGGGAGGCCCACTGGGGCTCGCCTGACCTGGCCGGCCGCACGATCCTCACCGCCGGTCTGGGCGGGATGGGCGGGGCCCAGCCGCTCGCCGCCTCGCTCGCGGGCGCCGCCAGCCTGTGCGTCGAGGTCGACCCCCACCGGATCGAGCGCCGGCTCGAGACCCGCTACCTGGACGAGGTGGCGGACGACGTCGACGACGCCGTCGCCCGCGTGCAGCGCCACGCCGCCGACGGCCGCGGCGTCTCGGTCGGCCTGCTCGGGAACGCCGGCGACGTCTTCCCCGAGCTGCACCGCCGCGGCGTCCGCTTCGACCTCGTCACCGACCAGACCTCGGCCCACGACATGCTGAACGGCTACGTGCCCGCGGGCATGAGCCTCGCCGAGGCGCTCGAGCTGCGGGAGCGCGACCCCGACGGCTACGTCCGCCGGGCGCGGGAGACGGCCGTCCGGCACGTCCAGGCGATGCTCGACATGCAGGCCGCCGGCAGCCACGTCTTCGACTACGGCAACAACCTGCGCACCGAGGCCAGGGACGCCGGGCTCGAGGGCGCGTTCGGCTTCCCCGGGTTCGTCCCGGCCTACGTGCGGCCGCTCTTCTGCGTCGGCGCCGGGCCGTTCCGGTGGGCGGCGCTCTCGGGCGAACCCGCCGACATCGCCCGCATCGACCAGGCCCTGCTCGAGGAGTTCCCGGACGACGTCCTGCTCCAGCGGTGGCTGCGGCTCGCACCAGACCGGGTCGCCTTCCAGGGCCTGCCGGCCCGGATCTGCTGGCTCGGCTACGGCGACCGCGCCCGGGCCGGGCTGCTCTTCAACGACCTCGTCCGCAGGGGGGAGGTGTCGGCGCCGATCGTGATCGGACGCGACCACCTCGACACGGGCTCTGTGGCCTCGCCGTTCCGCGAGACCGAGTCCATGCAGGACGGCTCGGACGCGATCGCCGACTGGCCGATCCTGAACGCGCTCCTCTCGGCCTCGTCCGGCGCCTCCTGGGTGTCCGTGCACCACGGCGGCGGCGTCGGGATCGGCAACTCGATCCACGCCGGCCTCGTGATCGTCGCCGACGGCACGGCCGAGATGGACGAGCGGCTGCGGCGGGTGCTCACGAACGACCCCGGCATCGGCGTCGCCCGGCATGCGGACGCGGGCTACGAGGTGGCGCTCGACGCCGCCCGCGGGCGCGGCGTGCGCCTGCCGATGGCCGAGCACGGCGCGTGAGCGACCGGGCCGCCGTCCTGACGGGCGTGACCGGCGGCTGGGGTCGCGCGGTGCTCGACCGGTTCGTCGAGCGCGGTTGGGACGTCGCCGCGACGCACCGCGGCGACGCGCCGGGCGACCTTCCGGCCGGCGTGCTGCCGGTCGAGGCCGACCTGACCGATCCCGCCTCGGCGGAGGCGGTCGTCGCCGCGGCGCTCGACCGTTTCGGCCGGGTGGACGCGCTCGCGAACGTCGCGGGCGGGTTCGCGATGGGGGGG
>JBKPMQ010000326.1:0-19711 GCA_046732235.1 Actinomycetota bacterium | reverse complement strand
CTGCGCCGACATCCTCGACCGTTTCTTCTGCCGCGACCAGTCCTACCGCACGATCTCCGCCGAGCTCGATCTGCCGCCCGGCACGATCGCGAGCCGGATCAGCCGCTGCCTCGACCGGCTGCGCAAGGAGATCGGTGGAAGAGATCCGGCGACCGCCGCGTCTGGGGGGATGTGAGCATGGACAAGCATGAGCTCGGGCGGCTGATCGGGATGCTGCAGCCGGCCCCGGCCGAGTGGACGCGGGCTGCGCAGGAACTTCCCTTCCTGGGCGCCGAGCTGGACGACATCCTGACGCGGGCGCGCGGCGACGACGGGTTCCGCCGGGCGCTGCACGCCGACGCGGACTCCGCCCTGCGCGAGCAGGGCTACGACCTCTCGCCGAGCGTGGTCGCACACATCATGCGCCGGCTGCCCGACGACACGAAGCGCTAGACGGTCGTGACGGCGGGCCGCAGCGCGGCCAGCCGGCGCGACACGACGAGGTCGGCCGCCGCGGCGCTCTCGGCGTGGCCGGTGACGGCCGCCAGGAAGTGCTCGCGCTCGACCGTGAGCAGACGGCAGTCCGTCGTCGCCGTCACCGTCGCCGTTCGCGGCGTCTCCCGCAGGAGCGCGATCTCGCCGAAGAACCCGCCGGCGTGGATCGGCGTGCGTGCCTCGCCGCCGACCGTGACGGCGAGCGCGCCGTCCTCGACGATGTAGAACTCGTCCCCGGGATCGCCCTCCCGCACGACCACCGTCCCCTCAGGCACCTCGACGCGGTCCACATGGGCCGCGAGCTGCTCGATCGCGGGCAGCGAGAGGGGCGCGAAGACGGTCAGCTCGCGCAGCAGCTGCACGTGCGCTCGCCGCTCCGGCGAGAGCGCGTCGAGCTGCACGAGCCAGCGGCCGGCGAGCGCGACGGCCACCGGCAGCGAGAGCCCGGTGACGACGATCGCCGGCCGCACGCCGAGCAGCGAGATGAGGGCAGGCGCCAGGATCGAGCCCACGCCGAGCGCGGTCAGCATGATCGCCTCGAGGACGCCGAAGACGCGCCCGATGACGTCGGTGGCCGCCGAGCGCTGGAGCAGCGTGATCGCCGCCACGTCGACGACCGTGTTGCCCGCCCCGACGCCCGCGAGCAGCACGCAGACGAGCGCCGTCGACGTGGACACGCCGACAAGCACGATGCCGACGCCCCAGACGAGGACGCCGCCCGCGAACGCGAGCGCCAGCCGCTGCCCGGCGGCGAGGGCCGCCGCCCCGACGCCGCCGACGATCCCGCCGACGCCGAACGCCGCGTCGAGGTAGCCGACGCCGGCGTTCCCGATGTGCAGCTCCTGGAGCGCGAGGACGACCGTGAACACGCCCAGCGCCCCGGCGACCAGCGCCTGCAGCGCATACACGCCGACGACGGTCGCGAGCAGCGGCGTCGACGCGAGCTCCCGGAACCCGGCGGTCGCCATCCGGATCGCACCCTCGCCCCTGCCCTCCTCGGCCGCAGCCTCCGGCTCCACGGCGGGCTCGGGCACGAGCGCGACCAGCACCGCCGAGAGGACGAGCAGCACAGCGCAGACGGCGAACGTGGTGTCGCTCCCTGACACGGCCAGCATGAGGCCGCCGATCCCCGGCCCGGCGAAGATCGCCGCGCTCTCGATCGTCACGGCGACGGCGTTCGACGCGGTCAGCTCCTCGGGCGTGCGCGCGAGGGCGAGCATGAGCGCCGCCTGCGCCGGCCGGAACACCGTCGTCACGATCGAGACGCACACCGCCAGGACCCAGACGGCGCCGATCCCGGCCTCCGCGTGCACGACGAGCGCCAGGACGAGGATGAGCGCAGCCCGGACGAGGTCGGCCACCATCATCACCCACCGCGGCGACGCGCGGTCGGCCAGGATCGAGGTGAACGGCGCGAACACCGCGCACGCGGCCGTCCGCAGGAGCATGACGATGCCGACGCCGGTCGCGCCGCCCCCGTCGTGATACGAGACGACGGCGAGCGGGATCAGGAAGGCGAGCGAACCCGTCATCGACGCGGCCCACGCGAGCTGCAGCCGCCGCAGCGCGCGGTTCGCAAGGACGTCGCGCAGCGGTTTGAGCGAGTCGCCCATCGGGTGGGCGATTGTACCGGCCGGGCGCGGACTTTCCGCGGCGCGAAGACTGTGGGAAGATTCCTCCGCTCGCCACCGTCCAGTGTGGCACTACGTCCCCGGCCGTACAGGAGGTCCATCGTGGGAGACGAGCGCGATCGCGTAAAGCAGAATGAGTCACCGGACGTCGAGGCGCATCGGATGAAGCAGCATCCGGAGGAAGAGGAGAAGGACGAGGGCACGAAGGACGACACGCCCGACGTCGAAGCGCATCGCATGAAGTAGCTGGCCGCGGAGCCTTCGTGGCGCCGCCGGCCTTCGGCGGCGCCACGGCGCGGCCAGATGATTGATCCCACACCCCCGCGCGCCTGCCCGTCAGGCTGCCAACGGGGCCTGTTGCCTGGTTGGGCTGCGGCTGCGAACCGTCGCATCGCGACGTCCTCCCTCGCTCGCGTGCGAAGCACGCGTCGCTCAGTGCGTCCTTGCATTGCTCGGTTCTCGCCGCCCAGGACATCACGACGGCGCGGGATCAATCATCTCGATAGCATCGGCTGGTGACCGAGCCCGCCGAGGATCTCCCCGCCTACGCCGTCGACCGCGCCGCCGTGCATGCGCTGGCCGGGGCGCGGCCGTGGCCGGAGCGGGTCACGCGCGACTGGGCGCTGGGCGGCTCCACCGGGCGCGACGCCCGGGTGTGCATCGTCGACAGCGGCGTCGAGGCGGATCATCCTGCCGTCGGCGGCGTCGATACCGCCGTCGCCGTGTCGATCGAGGACGACGAGGTCGTGGTCGAGCCCGACACGCTCGGCGACGTGTGCGGCCACGGCACCGCCTGCGCCGGGATCATCCGCGAGATCGCGCCCGAATGCGTGCTCGCCAGCGTGCGTGTGCTCGGCGAGGGCTTCGTCGGCAGCGGCCCGGTGCTCGTCGAGGGCCTGCGCTGGGCGATCGAGCAGGGCTACGACGTCATCAACATGAGCCTCTCGACCACGAAGCGGAAGTTCTGCGAGGCGCTCCACGATCTCGCGGACGCCGCCTACTTCCAGCGCAGCATCGTCGTCGCATCGGCCCACAACATGCCCGTCGCCAGCTATCCCTGGCGGTTCTCGTCGGTCATCTCGGTCGCGAGCCACGAGCTGGACGATCCGCTGGCGTACTACCGCAACCCCGACCCGCCTGTGGAGTTCTTCGCCCGCGGCGTCGACGTGAGCGTCGCCTGGGCCGGAGGTATCCGCATGCGCTCGACGGGGAACAGCTTCGCGACACCGCACATCACCGGCGTGTGCGCCCTCATCCGGGCCAAGCACCCCCATCTGACCCCGGCCGAGGTGAAGACGCTGCTCGGGCTCACCGCCGCGAACGCGGAGCCGGCGGATGGCTGACGAGCGCCGCCTGCGAGACGCCGTGGCGGCTGGAGCGCTCGCCGACGACGGCACCCACCGTGCCCTGCTCGGGTCGATCGTCGAGGTGGCGCGGGCGATCTTCCACGCCCGCGCGGCCAGCGTGCTCCTCCTCGACGAGGCCACCGACGAGCTGGTCTTCGAGGCCGTCGTCGGCGAGGGCGAGGACACCCTGATCGGTCGCCGGTTCCCGTCCGGCACCGGCATCGCCGGCTGGGTGCTCGGCACCCGCCAGCCCCTCGTCCTGGCGGACGTCGCCACCGACCCGCGCTTCTCGGCCGAGGCCGCCCAGTCGACGGGCTTCGTGCCGAAGGGGATCATGGCCGTCCCGCTCCTGCACGGCGAGGAGGCCCTGGGGGTGCTCGAGGTGCTCGACCGGCCCGCGGACGCCCGCTTCCGGATCGAGGAGGTCGACCTGCTGGGCCTGTTCGGCATCCAGGCGGCGGCGGGGCTCGCGCTCCTGCGCCGCGCCCGGACGGCGGCGGCCGCGCTCGAGGGGCAGGAAGGCGAGCTGATCGCCCTCGCCCGGATCGCCGCGCGGCTCTCCGCGCTCGGCGACGACCGGGCCGTCGCGGACTTCCTCGCCGCCCTCGACGCCCTGCTCGCACGGGCCGCCGCCGAATGACCATCGAGCTGCTCTACTGGGAGGGCTGCCCCTCGCATCCGCAGGCGCTCGCGGAGCTCCGCGAAGCGCTGGCCGAGCTGGGCCACCCGGACGCCGAGGTCGTCCTGCGCGAGGTGCAGACCGAGGCCGAGGCGGCCGAGCTCGGGTTCTGCGGCTCGCCGACCATCCGCGTGGATGGGGCCGACCCGGTGCCGCCGCCCACGGGCGAGCCGACCGGGCTCACCTGCCGGGTCTACGAGCTGGCCGACGGCCGCTACTCTCCGACCCCGGACGCCGGGCAGCTCCGCGACGGGCTCCGGCGGCTGATCTTGACCGGCGAGGAGGGCCGGCGATGACACCGCGACCGGGCGACACGGTGCCCGACTTCACCCTGCCCGACACCGACGGCGCCGACGTGTCGCTGCGGGACGACGCCGCCGCCGCGACCGTGGTCGTCTTCACGTGCAACCATTGCCCGTACGCGCTCGCGTGGCACGGCCGCATCAACGCCGTCGCGCGCGACTACGCCGGCCGCGGGGTGCGCACGATCCAGATCTGCCCCAACGACGCGGAGCGGTACCCGCGCGACTCGCCCGACGCGATGCGCGCGCGCGTCGAGGCCGGCGAGTTCGCCGGCCCGTACCTGCGCGACGCCTCGCAGGATGTGGCCCGGGCGTGGGGCGCGCGCGTCACGCCGGACGTCTTCGTGGTCGACGGCGACGGGCGCCTCGCCTACCGCGGCGCCCCCGACGCCGATCACGGCGACGAGTCGCTGGACGCCGCCTGGCTGCGGGCCGCGCTCGACGCGGTGCTGGCCGGCGAGCCCGTCGCCGAGCCCCTGACCGAACCGGTCGGCTGCTCCGTGAAGTGGCGGCGGTGATGCGGTGATGCGCTACCGGCAGCTCGGGCACACCGGCGTCCAGGTGAGCACCCTGTGCCTCGGGACGATGCTCTTCGGCCCCTGGGGGAACCCGGACCACGAGGACTCGATCCGGATCATCCACCGAGCGCTCGACGCCGGGATCAACTTCGTCGACACCGCCGACGTGTACGCGGCCGGCGAGTCGGAGGAGATCGTCGGCAAGGCGCTGAAGGGCCGCCGCGACGACGTCGTCCTCGCGACCAAGTTCCATGGGCCGATGGGCGACGACCGCAACCGGCGGGGCACGTCGCGGCGCTGGATCGTGCGCGCCGTCGAGGACTCGTTGCGCCGGCTCGGCACCGACTGGATCGACCTCTATCAGGTGCACCGGCCCGAGCCCGACGTCGACATCGACGAGACGCTCGGGGCGCTCAGCGATCTCGTCCATGCCGGCAAGGTGCGCTGCTTCGGCAGCTCGACCTTCCCCGCCCACGCGATCGTCGAGGCCCAGTGGACGGCGCAGCGCCGCGGCCGGGAGCGGTTTGTGTGCGAGCAGCCGCCGTACTCGATGCTGGTGCGCGGAATCGAGGCCGACGTGCTGCCGGTGTGCGGGCGCCATGGGATGGGCGTGATCGCGTGGAGCCCGCTGGCCGGAGGATGGCTCTCGGGCCGTGACGACGTGACGAAGCCGGGGAGCAACCGGGCCGAGCGCATCCCCGCGCGGTTCGACATGAGCCTTCCGTTCAACCAGGCCAAGCTCGAGGCGGCCCAGTCGCTGGCGGGCATCGCGGCAGATGCGGGCCTCGAGCCGATCCACATGGCGCTCGCGTTCGTCGTCAACCACCCGGCTGTGACGGCGGCGATCATCGGCTGCCGCACCATGGAGCAGCTCGAGAGCCAGCTCGGGGCCGCCGACGTGGACCTCGACGCCGCGGTGCTCGACCGGATCGACGAGATCGTCCCGCCGGGCACCAATCTGAACCCGGCCGACGCCGGGTGGACGCCGCCCAGCGTCAGCGATCCGGCCCGGCGGCGGCGCTGACGTCGCCCGAGCCGAGGCGCGACCGCCCGCGAAAGCCGAGCCGCAGGTGCTCGACGTGGTGGACGGCCTCGTCGACGAGCGAGGCCACGTGGTCGTCGTGCAGCTCGTAGACGACGTGCCGGCCGCGGCGCACGCCGACGACGAGCCCGAGATGGCGCAGGACGCGGAGCTGCTGCGACACCGCCGGCTGCGACATCCCCACCTCGCGGGCCAGCTCGCCGACGCTCCAAGGGCCCGTGCGCAGGCGGCCCAGGATCAGCACACGGCTCGGCGCCGCGAGGGCCTGCATGGCGGTCGCGACATCGCCCGCGGTGGCCGCATCGATCGCGGCCGGCGAGGCCTCCCCCTGCACGCCGTGTCCCATACCGAGAGGCTAGCATGCACGTCCGCGCATATGAACATTCATCACCATCACACGCATGAGCACTCCCGCGCCCACCACCATCACCACGCCCACGGGATGGTCGACCCCGCAATCGCGCGCTCCCGGGAGGGCGTCCGCGCCGTGGCCGTCAGCCTGGCGGTGCTCGCGGCCGCGGCGGCGGCGCAGACCGCCGTCTTCGTCGCATCGGGGAGCGTGGCCCTCCTGGCCGACGTGATCCACAACTACGGCGACGCGCTGACCGCGCTTCCGCTGGGCGTCGCGTTCTTCCTGCGATCGGCCCGGGGGGAGCGGCTGGCGGGGCTCGCCGTCGTGCTCGCGATCGCGGTGTCGGCCTGCGTGGCGCTCTACGAGACCGTGGAGAGATTCATCCATCCGGAGCACCTCACGCATCTCGGCCTGCTCGCGCTCGCCGGCGCGATCGGGTTCGCCGGAAACGAGATCGCCGCGCGCTACCGGCTTCGGGCCGGCCGCCGGCTGAACAGCCCCGCCCTCGTCGCGGACGGCCACCACGCCCAGGCCGACGGGCTCGTCTCGCTCGGCGTCGTGGCGAGCGCGGGATTCGTCGCGCTGGGAGCACACGTCGCCGACCCCCTCATCGGCCTCGCCATCACCGCGCTCATCCTGCGCATCACGTGGCAGTCGTGGCGAACCGTGTCCGGCGGGACGGTCTAGAGGACCACGAACCGGCGCCGGCTACGCCGTGACGTTGATATGCCGGACCTTGCTCCAGCCGACCGTGCCGCCGGCCTTCGCCGTCGCGCCGACCCGCCACCAGTAGATCCCCGGCTTGACGGTCTTCCCGAAGTCCGTCTTGCCGCACCAGCCGAAGTGGTGCCGCCCGGCCTTCACGTCGCGGACGCGGACGTGCTTGACCGCCTTGGCGGTGAGGGCCTTCTTGTGCGAGATGCGCAGGATCACCTTGTGGCGCGCGCTCAGGAGGAAGTACGGCAGCTTCGTGCAGCGGGGAGCGCCGCTCGCGGACACCGAGATCGTCTGCGGCTGCGCCGTCTGGGTGGTCACCGCGAGCGCGGTCGCCGGGAAGGCCAGGAGGACGGCGGTGGCGATGATGAACCGGTGCATGTGGACCTCCGCGGGAGAGTGGCGCCGGCCGCTCCACCGGCCGCTCCATGGTAGCGCCGCAGGCAGTGTGCTAGAGATACGCTGGACCCGGGGTGGGCCCGGGGCAGGGCATGTCCATGAAGACGACCGTGTGCGCAATCGCGATGCTGCTCGTCTGCCTCTCCGGCTCGGCGGGGGCTGCGCCGTCGCTCTCCGGCTCGGCCGGGGCGGCGCCCGCCGCCGGCGACCAGACCGGCTGCGGCTCCCTGGCCGCGAACCCGGCGCCGATCACGAAGGTGCTCACGATCGTCGTCGAGAACACGGATCTCGACCAGATCGTCGGCTCCCCGCAGGCGCCGAACATGAACGCCCTCATCTCCTCGTGCGGCCTGGCGGCGAACTACCACGGGATCCAGTTCCCGAGCCTGCCGAACTACATCGCGCTCACGTCAGGCCAGGTGCCGCCCTCGATCGCCGGCGACGGCGTGCAGGGCCGCGACTGCAAGCCGTCCGCCAGCTGTCGGAGCACGGATCCGAGCATCTTCACGCAGATCGGCGCAACCGCCGGCGATGCGCAGCCGCTCTCGTGGCGGACGTACGCCGAGAGCATGCCCGAGAACTGCACGCGCACGAACGTCGGCGAGTACGTCGCGCGCCACAACCCGGCGGTCTACTACCCCGGCGACGCGGCCGCCTGCGCGCAGTTCGACGTGCCCTCCGGCTCGCCGACGGCCGGGGCGCTCGCCTCCGACCTGGCCGCCGGGACCCTCCCGAGCTACTCGTTCTTCATCCCGAACCTGTGCAACGACGGCCACGACTCGTGTAACGGCGTCCCCCGCGTCGTCGAGCAGGACAACATGATCGGCGCCTGGATGCCCTCCATCCTGGCGTCGCCCGACTACCGGAGCGGCCACCTGCTGGTCGTCATCACGGCCGACACGAGCCAGTCGCCCGCGAACGGCAACCTGCTCGCGACCATCCTCGTGAACCCCGACATCCCGGCCGGGACGGCGGCGACCGCCCGGTTCGACCATTACTCGCTCTTGCGGCTCGACGAGGAGCTGCTCGGCCTCCCACCGCTCGCGAACGCGGCCACCGCCGCCGACATGGCGGCCGCGTTCAACCTGCCCGTGCCTCCAACTCCGTGAGCGGCATCGCCCGGGAGGCGCGGCCCGGCGCGACTCCCTGATCGATGTGGCCAAGCTCACAATCCGTGGTTGGGCCCGTCCCCGCCGGGGAACGAGCGCCTCGGGGTTCTTCGTCCACGGTCCGGTCGGAGGAGGCGGTCCATCGTCACCAGAGTCGCGCAGGTTCATGTCGGCGAGGGTGCGAGACGTGCACTGGTGGTCGTCATCGCGCTCGCGACCGTCGCGGTGCTCGCGGCGATCGTCTGGACGCGGGGCTGGGCGTGGACCGTCGCCGCCTGGTTCGGCGCATCGGCAGCCACGTTCGCCGTCCTGACGGCCAGGGCCGGGCGGGCGGCGCACTCCGGCGAGCGCAGTGAGCGGCGGCTCCTCGAACGCGACGGCGCCCCGGAGCCGAGCGAGATCGATGCTGGCGCAGCCGAGCGTCGCCGCGGCTAGCCGGCCGACGCGTAGCCGTAGCGGTCGAGATGGGCCGCCAGGGCCCGATCGACCCGTCGAAAGTCCTCGGCGCTCAGCTCCGTGCGGTACGCGTCGCTGCGACCGGCATGGATCGGCTCGGAGACGAGCGCGCGCTGCAGCGGCCCGCACCATGCGAGGCCCGCGAAGTCGATGATCTGCTCGAGGTGTTCGCGCGGCGATCGCACGAAGTCCTCATATCGCACCTCCATCCGGGCACCGGCCGGCACGACGCGGCACGCCTCCTCGTATGCGTCGAGGAGGATCTTCCACTCGATGCCCGCCAGCACGGCAAACGAGCGTCCCGAATCCTCCCACTCCGCCGCATACGCCGCGGGCAGCGGGCCGAACGTCCACCCGGCCGGCCCGAGCGCGCCCCGCCACCACTCCACCTGAAGGAGGGAGTTCGCCACCGCGCGGCCGTCCCTGACGATGTAGACGAACAGCGCCTCCGGGAACACCGCGTGCAAGAACGCCATCCGTGGCCACCCGGTCAGCTTGTGCATGAAGACGGGGACGCTCTGGGCCTCCGCACGCCCCTCGACCAACGACCGCAGCCGGCGGCTGACCCACGGGGAGGCGTCCTGGGCGGTCATGTCGCGGAAGGGCGCCGCGAGAAGGGGCGAGACGGATTCGGTCAGGAGCCCGTAGGCCTCGGCGGGCGTGAACGCTCGCAGGGCGAGCTCGACGAACGGGAGCCGGCCGCCGGTGGCGCGGCTCGCGCTGCCGCTCGCGCGGTACGCCAGCCCGTTCAGCCGCCCGTTCAGCCGCCGGTACGGCGGCAGCCGTTCGTCGAGGATCGAGACGAACCCGACATCCGGGTGGTGGCCGAGGAGACGGTGAATCAGCGTCGAGCCGCACCGGCCCGTGCCGATCAAAAAGAGCGGCCTCATGCCGCCTCCGGCGCCCGGGAGCAGCGCCGGACACGCCGCACGCGGAGCGCGTCCCGAAACACATTGGCGTGAAGATCGTCGCGGATCATCCACAGGGCGGCGGCATAGACCGCGATCCCCGCCACGGCGGCGGCGATCAGCGAGCCGGGCGAGGCCCCGGCGACCTCGCGCACCAGGACGCACACGGCCCCGTAGAGGCCGGTCGCGGCCACGACCCGCAGGCCGCCGGCGCTGACGGGCTGAAGCCCCCACAGGCGGTACACCTGCCCGAGCGGAAGCAGGTTGCCGACGACGATGCTGGCCGCCCACGCGATCGCCGCGCCGTCCATGCCCATCCTGGGGATCAGGACGGCGTTCAGGCCCACGTTGACCGCCAGCGCGGCCATGTTGTCGATCAGCACCCAGCCGCTCCTCCCTCCCATCGAAAGGGCCGCGCGCACCGCCCCGGTGCCCATGTTCACGAGCATGGCGATCGCCAGGATCGCGAGCGCCGTCTGACCCGTCACGAACCGTGGCCCGAAGATGCTCATCAGCACCGGCGCGAAGACGGCCAGCGTGATGAAGACGGGGAACGACACCGCCACCAACCAGAGCGTGGCCGTCTGGTAGACGAGCCGCGCTGCCGAATACCGCTCCTGGGAGAGCATGCCGGCCAGCTGCGGCCCCACGACGAAGACGATCGCCGTCAGCAGCGTCGTCCCGGCGACGAGATAGCGCCCGGCGGCGGAGTAGACGGCGGCCGCGGTCGACGAGTCCAGGGCGCCCAGCAGGATCACGTCGAGGCGCAGCAGGATGATGGCGACAACCGTCGAGAACGCCTGGTAGACCGTGTAGTGCCAGAACTCCCAACCGATTTCGCTGTGCGGGCGGGCGATTGCGGCCCGCGGGCCGCCGGGCTCGGCCGAGCGCACGAGGCGGCGGAGCCACTCGGATGCGACCGCGAGCCCCGCGACCTCGGGCACGAACCACACCAGGATCATCGCCGTCGGCCCGAGCCCGGCGGCGATGGCTGCCAGACCGCCGACGAAGCGCGCGACGGGGACGCCGATGCTCCCGAGCGCCACCAGCGGCAGCATCGCGCCGAACGCCTGGCACGCCCGCAAGAGCACGCCGAATGTCGCGTCGACGACGAGGAACGCCGCGGTGATCCGGAGGTACTCGACCGCGACCTGCTGATCGGCGCCCTGGAAGAGCGCCTGGGCGACGAGCGGCGCGGACGCAGCCAGCGCCACGGCCAGCACCAGCGAGACGCCGACCACCGGCACGAGCGCAACCGTCAGCGTACGGCGGACGTCCTGCTCGTGTCCGGTGGCGAGGTAGCTGGCGATCATCCGCACGACGCCGCCGGTCGTCCCAAGCTGCGCGAACGTCGTCAGCATGAGGCTGAGCGCCGCCACCTCGAAGAACACCCCGGCGTCCGAGACCCCGAGCCCGCGCGCGACCACGACCGCGAAGGCGTAGCCGAAGCCTGCCGCGGCAACGCCCCCGACGAGGTTGACAACGCCTCCGCGGGCCAGGCGGACGAGCTCCCGGTGCTCGCGCTGGGACGTCTCCGGGGACGGGCTCGCGGCCGCCGGCGTCAAACGGCCTCCCCCGGGAGCGGTCGTGATGCGGGCCCCTGGGCGTGCCGGGCGCGGTCGAGCCTCTGCATCATCTCGTCGCAGAGGGCGCGCACACGGTCGTCGAGGGCGAGGTTGGGCCGCGGCCGCGACGGCCGGATACCTCTCACGGACGCGCCGTGGTACTCGAGGGCGAGAAACCGGCACAGCGCCCGCATGGACGCCTCGGGTGCGTCCACGAACGCGTCGTACGACGAGAGCGTCACGTCGGCGCGGCGGTCGAGGCCGAGGTCGAAGTAGAGCGAGTTGCGCACGTACCAGAACAGCCCCGCCGCCGACTCGGCGCCCAACCGGTCGTAGTCGAAGGACCGGAGCAGCGCGAGGTGGTCGTCGGACAGCCCGCCGGCCTGCCAGCCGGTCAGGTCGCCGTCCTCGGCGATCCGCCGCAGCGCGCGCAGGTTGCTGTCTCCGAACCGCGAGACCGACGACCGGATCCGACCGTCCGCAGAGCGGTACACCCACACTGCACGCGGGCTCGGCTCGGGGCCCAGCTGCTCGAGCAGCCATTGCGTCCGGTGCGAGTCGCACAGCGGCTTGAACACCGCTGCCCGGCTGCGGCTGGCCGCGAGGATGCCGCGGATCACCTGCGGCGACCGGATCCGGAACGAGTCGAACGCCCGCGGATCGGACTCTCCGTACGTCTCGACGCCGGGAAGGCGTGCGAACGCATCGACCAGCATCGTCGTGCCGGAGCGCTGCGCGCCGACGATCAGCACCGCACGGGTGGGGGTGGAGCGGGCCGCGCCCGCGCGGGCACGGCCGGCGACCGTGCGCCCGACCGCGCGCACGCGTCGGATGGGCGCCCGCAGCCCGGCGGGGACGATGCTCGCGGTCGCGGCGGAGCCGGTCATCGCGGACGCGGGGACGGGAGCCAGGCCGGAGCCCGGTCGAACGCGTCCACGAGCTGCGCGAGATCGGCATTCGGCTCGCGGTATCGCCGCGAGAGCGCCTCTCGGGTGCCCTCCGGGAGCGGCGGGCCCGTTGCAGCGGAGGGAGGCCCCGGCAGCCTGACGTCCGTCGGCTGCACGCCGAGGAACCGGAGCACGCGGCGAACGGTGCCGTGCGGATCGGAGAAGAGCGCCTCGCTCGCGAGCACCATGAACCGGTCGCGCGGGAAGCGGTCGAACCAGCGTCCTAGCTGGACGGCGTAGCGCCCGCGCGCGAAGTACGAGAAGTGCCGGTGCGCGAAGCTGACATAGCGCTCGTCGGTCAAGAGACGCAGCTCCTCTCCTGCCAGCCGGCGCTCCTCGGCGTCCAACGCTTCCTCGAACCCCAACTGCTCATGTCCCAGCGCCCGCTCGTGACGGTAGTGGGAATATGCCCGATCGACCGGATCGCGTACCAGGACGAGGAAGCGGGCCTCGGGAAGGCACCGCTCCACTCGCCGGGGCACGTCGGGATGGAAGAGATAGTACGGGCTCGCCTCGCCCACCGCGACCCGCGTCGTGCCGAGTGCCGCCCGGGCGCGCACGGCCGCCGACGCGGGGAAGTGGCTGCGATACCAGCCGAGCCCCCTGTGGAAGTCCAGGTCGAAGAAGTGCACCTCCTTCTCCCGCGCCCCCATCACTCCCGGTTGGGCCCGCAAACATTCGTACAGGAAGGTGGTGCCGCAGCGCTGGGCACCGAGGACGAGGAACGTCGGCTGCTCCCGAAACCTCGTCGTCGCCCGGCAGTACGAGCGCCAGGCCCGATGACGGTAGGTCGGTGCGCCCGGCACCGTCTACCGCCGCACCGCGAGCGGATAGCCGTATCGAAGCAGGAGCGGCGCAGTGGCCGCGGTCACGGCGACCCGCCTGCCGCGTGTCATCTCGAGCTCCCACTCGCGGTCCAGCTGCAGCGTGCGTGTCTCACCCCGGAACCGCACAGGGTTGCCGGACACGCTGTGCCAGCTGCCGGCGAGGGGCGACGTGCGGGCCGACAGGCGCAGGTCGTCGAGCAGCCGCCGCACCGTCTCGTCCGGCGCCGCGACGAAGTCCTCGTACCGCAGGCGGCTGACCGGGATCCCGCGGGCGCGGAGCAGCTCCGCGAGCATGTTCTTGAGGTTCCACTGGGAGGCGCTCTGCCAGACGGTGTACCGCCGCATCTCCCGTTGCGTCCAGTGGATCTCGGGGCGGCTCACGTGCCGCTGCCACGAGTACGCCACGGCACGGCTGTCGCGCACGAGGTGCAGTACGCGAAGGTTTACGTCACGCACCCCGGCGAGCACGTAGGCATACACGGGCTCCTTGGAGGAGTCGACCACGACGCGCGCGTCCGCCGCCGCCGCAACCGACTGGTACAGCACGCGAAGCGTCTCCCGGTACGACTCGAGCTGCTGACAGTACGCCGCCGGCGCGAGCTGCGGGCGGACGAGAAACGGCATGTATCGAAGCCGCTCCACGCGCCGGCGTACGGCAACGGTCGTCTCTGCGTGGGCCTTCGGAGACGCCCCGGCAGGCAGGCGAGCGGCGAGCAGCTCGAGCACCCGCTGCCAGAAGTCGCAGGCGTGGAACGCCTTCGTGCAGCCGCAGAGGTAGTCGTCGAGGACACCCCGGTCCCAGAGCCACCGCAGCTCACCCACACCGGCGGACCGGTCGACGGCATCGACCAGCGATCGCTCGAGCACGGTGCTGCCGCTGCGTCCGGACCCGAGGATGTACACGACTGTGACGTTTCCGTTGCGTATGGTCCCGACCGCGTCGTCTGTCACCGCCGCACCGCCCGCGAGGTCGGTGCGATCACTGCATGATCGCCGTCGATGGCCGGACGCGACGGTGACGGTGGACCTTGAACCACTCCCAGGGCTCCAGTAGGCTCCCGTCGTGCCGTAGGAGAGCCTCAACAGGGGTGCGGCATGATCAGCGCTGGGAGCATACAAGTGGGCGGAACGGTTTTCAACGGCCGCCCACGGTTCGTCCCGGACGGCGGGTGAGCGCTGTTGTCACCGCTCCTTCGGCTTCGCACTATCCGGTCGGAGCAGGAGCTCGTCGCCCTCGCTTCCGGCGCCGTCGCTTCGGGGCGGCCGACACCAAGGGGGTGAGCCACGACATCGAGCGCTGAAACCCGGACGTGGACAGGCCGGCCGACGCCACCGGCGGCAGGCCGTGCCGGCCCATCGCGGCCCGACCGGAACTGGCCGGCACTGCGGGGGTTGCGGGTGTGCCTCGTCAGTCAGCCGACGACCGGCGGTGCGGCCATGTGTACGCGGCAACTGGCAGAGGCCGGCGTGCGTGGGGGCGGTGACATCGTCGTCGCGTGTCCGCCGGACGGCTACCTGAGCGGATGGGCGCGGGAGGTGGGCGCGACCTGGCAGCCGCTGCAGCTGAGCCGCGGGGCCAACCCGCGCGACCTGCCGTCCCTTGCCCGCCTGGCGGCCATTGCGGCGGACCACGACGTCCTGCATCTGCACTCGTCCACGGCCGGCGCGCTGGGGCGGCTCGCGCTACTCCTGATCCCTCCCCGCCGCCGCCCGGCATGCGTGTTCACCCCGCACGCCTGGTCATGGTGGGTTGGCGGCCCGGCCGCCGTGCCGTACCAGCTTTTCGAGTGGCGGGCCGCCGGCATCGCCGATGCGATCGTCGCGGTCTCCCACGACGCCGCCGAGATCGGCCGCACGGTCCTCCGAGCCCGATCAGACCGGATCCGGGTGATACCGAACGGCGTGGACGTCGACCGCTTCTCCCCTGACGGCCCGGCCTCGGATCGCGATCCGGACATCCCGCTTGTCGTCTGCGTCGGCCGGCTGACGGACGTCAAGGGGTTCGATCTTGCCGTCCGCGCCGTCGCCGAGTTGGGGCGGCCGGTGCGGTTGCGCATCGTCGGCGAGGGCCCCGACGGGCCGCTGCTCCGCCGGCTGGCCGCGCGGCTCGGCGTGGCGGACGCGGTCGAGCTTGCCGGCTACCGCGGCGATCCCGTCGAGGAGTACCGGGCCGCGGACATCGTGCTCGTGCCGTCTCGCCGGGACGCGTTCTCGCTCGTATTGCTCGAGGCGATGGCGGTTGGAAGGCCGATCGTCGCGACCCGCGCGTGCGGCGCCTCGGCGCTGGAGGGCGCCGGCGTGCTGGTCGACCTCGAGGACGTCTCGGCGCTCGCCTCGGCGCTCCGCGACCTGCTCGATGCGCCTGACAAGCGCAGGGCGCTGGCGGCCGCCGCACGCCGCCGCGCGTGCGCCGACTACGATGTGCGTGCCTCGCTCGCAGCGACGCTCGAGCTGTGGAGACAGCTTGGGAGGGCGGCAGGAGCTTCGAGGGCGAGCCGGTAACCCGTTAATCTGCATCGGGACGGGCGCCCACCCGCAGGCCGGGACGGCGGCAGGATGCGGATTCTCCAGGTAATCGCGTACATCGATAGAGGCGGCGCCGAGCGCGTCGTGCTGCAGCTCGCAGCCGGCCTCGTCGCGGCCGAGCACGAGGCGGGCGTCGCCGCCGCCCGCGGACCCTGGGAGCACCGGGTCGCCGAGGCCGGCGCGCGCTACTTCCCGCTTCCCGACCACGCCGCCTCCGTGCGCGCGTTCGTCGCCGAGACGAAGGCGCTCCGGCGCGCGATCGCCGCCTACGGGCCCGACATCCTTCACACCCACAACGTCGCCGTGACGATGTCGACGGCGCTGGCGGCGAGGACCCTGCGGCCGCGCATCCCGATGGTGACCACCTTTCACGGGGTTCCGCCGGAGCGCTACCGGCTGGCCGCCCGCTTGTTGGCCGTCGCCGGACCCCGAGTGGCAGCGTGCAGCCAGACGGTGGGCGAGCAGCTCGTCGCCGCGGGCCTGCCCGCACGCCGCGTCGAGGTGATCCCCAACTGCACCCACCTGCCGGCCGTGGCATCCGAGACGGCGGCCGCCCTTCGGCGGGAGCTGCGGACACCGGGCCGGCACCTGGTCGTCGGCGTCGGCCGCGCGGCCGAGCAAAAGGCCTGGCCGGTGCTGCTCGACGCGGCCGGTCAGGTTCCGGACACCGACTTCGTCGTCGCCGGAGACGGGCCGCTGCTTGCCTCCCTCTCCCGCGACGCGTCCGCCCGCGGGGTTCCGGTGCGATTCCTCGGTGGCCGGGACGACGTCCCCGCCATCCTCGAGATCGCGGATTGCTTCGTCTCGACGTCGATCTGGGAGGGACTGCCGATCTCGCTCCTCGAGGCGCTCCACGCCGGGCTGCCCGGGGTGGTGACGGGCGTCGACGGGGTGCCGGACATCGTCGGGCCGTCATTCGTGCTCGTCCCGCCGCACGACCCCGAGCGGGTCGCCGCGGCGCTGCGCATGGTGCTGGCCGACATCGACCGGTACCGCGAGCTGGCTCGTACGACGGGAGCCTCCCTCCGCGCCCAGGGCCCGGAGCAGATGGTCGCCGCATACGCCCGCCTCTACGATGGCGCGCTCGCCTCCGCCCGGCGGAGCCGAGGCGCCCGGTGAGCCCGGGACCCGGATCGATCACGACGCGTCTGCGGTGAGCAGCCCCCGCTGCGGTAGCCGGTCGAGGTCCACGAGGCTGTAGCCGAACCGGTTGACCGCCGCCTCGTGGCGCACGACGCGCCGGTCGCGTACCGCGCGGCCCAGGCGCGTGCCGGTCGTGCGCCACGTCAGGAAGTACCGATCGTTCATGTGCGCGTCCACCCCGGGCGACGGGACTGCGCCCCCGAGCCCCAGCGACGAGACCACACGGCCCACCTCACCTCCCGGATCCTGCACGAAGTGCTCGTACTGGACAACCTGCAGACGCTCGATCCGGGTCGCATCCTCGGCCAGGATGTCGTGACACCGCAGCCAGTGCCGGATCAGCGACTCGAGCGACGTCCTCGCCCACTTCCTGGTGGCGCAGGCGACGGCGACCGGATGCCTGACCATCATGACGAACGCCGCCTCGGGAAAGAGCGCCTGCAGAAAACGCGTGCGGATGATGTTCGGCGGGGACTTCTCCGCCAGGACAGCGCAATTGCGGCCCCAGTATCGCCCCCACTCCGCGAGCAGCCGCTCGCGGTTGGCCGTGGTGACGAGCGGCGAGGACTCGGTGAGCCGTGCGCCGGCGTCGAACCCGAACCGGCCCGGGCCGCCGTGGTGCCTGGCCGGCGGGTACACGCTCTGCAGGTGCTGCCCTTCGTCCTCGGGCACGCCGGAGTTCGAGATGCCGCCGATCTCCGGATGCAGCGTCAGGCTCCGGTAGAGCAGCGACGTGCCGCTCCGGTGCAGCCCTCCGACGAAGACCAGACGACGGTGCGCGCCCTTCGCCGGAACCGCCGCCGGCCTTGCGGCTACGTCCCCGGACTCGTCCGGATGACCTTGACGCTGCTGTTGGTGATCTGCAGCTTCGCCCAAACGCTGTCGTTGGTGTAGTTGCTCTCGAACGCCTGCCGGTTCGGGTTCGCACTCGCCGTGAGCTTGTACTTCCCCTGCGGCAGGCCCGTGATGTCGATGTACTGGAGCGCGAGGTTGGCGGGATAGATGTCACCCCACCCCACGGAGAGCCCCATGCTCGTCGTGAGCGCATTCGGCTGGCTCGGCGAGCACGACGGCGGCTCGACGTAGGTGGCCGACTGCGGCGCGCCGGGCAACGTGAGCCTGTACTGCATGTTGTCGAAGAAGCAGAACCCCTCCTTCGCCAGGGTCCCGACCACCCTGCCGTTGTCCAACCGCGCGAGGACGCCTCCCTCGATGTCCTTCGTGTGCCAGTGGTCGTGGCCGTCTCCGGCGTAGAACATGACCATCGCAGTCGACTTGGTGACGAATCCTCCGCCGGTCGTGTAGACGCGCTGCGTCACGGTCATGTTGCGGTCGACGTGCTCGCCCTCGAGCCGCGCAGCTCGAGCGGCGCCCCGCCCACATTGACCATCCGCGCCGTGTAGCGCAGGAGCTGGTGCCCGGAGATGATCGTCTTGTCGATCGAAAACCCGCTCAGCCGCGCCATCCCCAGGTCGGGTAGGCGCTCGCTGGCGGCCGCCGCTCGTGCGACGGCCATCACTACGGCTGCCGCGGCCACCACGGCACCCAAGAGGCGACGGACATTCACCTCGCACCTCCCCCTCGCAATCCGGCCACGTCCACGGCCGTAGCCGGATCTTGCCATACCCGGCGAGCGCTCGCCAGGATGTCACAAGACATTTTCTTGACGGCTTCCTGCCGGAGTTCTAGTATGCGCATCTGGCACGCCTGTAGGGCAAGTCCACGGAGGGGGACGCGTCGTCCAGGTAGGGGGGAGCATGGGTCGGCACGATCAAGCCGATGGTCCGCCACGGGCGGACTACGCCTCTGCAACCACCATCGCAGCGGCCCCGGCCGCCGGTCCGCTGCCTCCCGTCCCGCCTGTCGCCGAGCCGGTGACGCCGGTGGGCGCCGACGGCATCCCCGGCGACGGGCCGCCGGCCCTTCAGATCCCGGACGGCGTCGGCGGGATCCTCGCTCCGGAGCCGCCCGTCTCGATGGCGGCCGTGGGCAGTCGCATGCTGAAGCGGGCCGTCGACATCGTGGTCGGCTTCGTGGGGTTCGCGATCACGCTTGCGCTCTTCCCGATCGCGCTCCTGGTGGTGTGCCTCGATTCCCGGGGCCCGGTCCTCTACGGCCAGCGCCGGATCGGCGCGGACACGCGCCGCCGGCCGGCGGACGCATCCCACCGGCGCCGGCGCATCGACTACGGCGGCCGGCCGTTCACCGTCTACAAGCTGCGCACGATGCGCTGCGATGCCGAGCGCGACGGACCGTGCCTCGCGGTCGAGGGCGACTCGCGCACCACGCGCGTCGGCAGGTTCCTGCGCCGGTATCACATCGACGAGTGGCCGCAGTTCATGAGCATCCTGAACGGCGACATGAGCCTCGTCGGCCCGCGTCCGGAACGTCCGTTCTTCGCGGTCCGATACCGGGAGGAGATCCCGCCGTACCGGTCGCGCACGGCCGGGATCCGCCCCGGGCTGATCGGAGTGAGCCAGGTGTTCGTCGGGTACGACCACTCGATGGCGAGCATCCGCGCAAAGGCGGAGCTGGACGCGCGCTACCGCGAGCTGGTCGTCGGGAGCGGCTGCGGCTGGACGGTCGTCGACACCCGCGTGGTGCTGCAGACCGCCAGGTACATGTGCGGCTGTCGCCCCCCGTCCGACCTGCAGGAGGTCGAGCTTCAGCCGATCCTGGCCGAGCGGCACGACGAACGTGGCCGCTAACGTCCTTTCGTTCGACGTCGAGTGCTGGTTTCACGCCCATAACCTGCGGGGGGCGATCCGGCCCG
>JBKPMQ010000325.1:0-3492 GCA_046732235.1 Actinomycetota bacterium | reverse complement strand
GAGCGGCCCTGCGGGCCGCCCGCCGCAGCTCCGCCGGCTCTTTTGATGGGTGCGCGGCGCTGCGGCGGCATCCCTCCACGGGGTCGTGGCTGGGTCGGTTTTGAGTGTCCGACGACGGCCAGCGCGCCCCTCCGTCGCGGTGGCTGGTCGTCGTCGGCGAGCCCGCAGGGCTCTGTTCGCCCGCGGAGATCAGGCGTCGGCTTGTGGGGTTGGCAGTTGGCGGTGTTGGCATGTGTCATTTGCGGTTCCCCGACACCCGCGCCACACCCCGACACCCACCTGTGACCACTGCCGCGTCACACTGATCGGTGTGACCTATGCCCTGCCGACGCTGTACAAGGCCAGGAACCTGCCGTTGACACGGCCGGTGTGCGCGATCTGTGTGGATCGCACCCGCGGCCGCACCGAAGAGGTGCGGCTCGGCTACCGCGTGTCGGTGTGGCTGTGTCCCGGCCACGCCGCCCAGGCGTTTCAGACGAAACGGGGCGGCCGCGACTTCGTCAGAACGCTGATGGGGGTGTGGCAGGCAAACGGCTGTGTGACCGCCGCGCGGCATCGCGCCCTGGATGCGCATCTCGCCCAGCTGCAAGGCCGCCCATCCCGCCGCCGACCGGGAAGCTACGCCTGGCCCCAGCTCAGACGCCGCTTGGAAGCCCGATACGCCCAAGGCGCGCCGCCGCTCCACCCCGCCCACCTCACCCACCACCCCTGCACACACTGCACCGCCCACACCCCCAGCCGCCGCACCCTCCAACGCTGGCACGCCGAACGCCGCTGGCTCAACCGCCCGCCCTGAGCGGAGGCCTACTCGTCGGCGTCCGGCATCCGCCGCGACGCACGGCGCTCGCCCCGCGCCGGCGGCCGTTTGCCCATCCCGTCGGGCTCCGGAGCCTTGCCATGGACCACGTCCGGGGTCTCCTCCTCCCGACGGTTCAGCGGCTCGTGCGGGTCGCGCTCGCCGGGCTCGTGCGGCCCGTGCTGCTCGCCCTCGGTCACCGGGAAGCGGCTCTCGCCCTCCTCCGGATGGTGATGGCGCCGGTGCTTCGCTCGCTCGGCCATGACCACCGCCTACCCGGCGGTCATGAGCCCGAAACCCGGCGGCCCGTACTCCAGGATCCTCCCCAGGTCGCGAAAGCCGACGGCGGCGTAGACCCGTTCGGCCATCGGGGTCGACTGCAAGCTCGCCGTCGCGCAACCGCGCTCGCGCGCATCGCGGACGAGCGCGGCGGTGAGCGCCGTCCCGATGCCGCGGCGGCGGGCGTGCTCCAGCGTGCCGACGTTGTAGATCCCGCAGTCGCCGTCGTGGTCGTAGGCGATGCCCGCGGCGACCGCCTCGCCGTCCAGGTGCCCGACGACCACGTGGAAGGCGTCCGGGTCGACCCCGGCGAGGATGCCGGGCGGCAGGTCGCCGACGCGCAGGTACTCCTCCCAGCCGGCCGGCCGGAGCTCGACGTCCGGCCCCGGCAGGCGGGCCGCATCGAGCGTCATGCCCATCGCCCGCGTGGCTTCGACGACGGTGTAGCCTCGGCGTTCGAGCTCGCCCCGGACCGGCGTGTCGCGCTCGTGCGCCCACGCGGCGAAGCTCTCGATGCCCGCCTCCGCGTAGGCGGCCTCCATCGCGCCGATGGCGTCCGCGCGCTCCAGAACGGCGTTGTTGTAGACCGCCCGTTCGGGCCCCTCGGGGAACACGGCCGCGCTCACGCCCGAGAGCCGCTGCACCGAGGCGTCGCGCGCGCCGCGGGCGTACTCCTCCCACGAGGCGACCACGGTCGCCATCCCGCGGGAGTAGAGCTCGTCGTTCAGCCGCGCCCCTCGACCCACCTCGACCAGGTCGTGATGCCCGCGTCCGGCCAGGCCGGCTCGTCCAGCATCGCCACGTACTCGAGCGAGTGGCCGTCCGGATCGTGGAAGTACACCGCCGCGGCCGGCATCCAGCCGATCACGCTCGGCTCGTCCGCCTCCTCGCCGAAGAACGACCGCGGCGTGACCCCGTGGGCGGCGAGGGCGGCGGGCGCGTCCAGGAGCTGCTCCAGCCCGACAGCGAACGCGACGTGCAGCCGCATCCCCACCGGCGCCGAGCCCAGCGTCCACAGGCCGAGCATCGAGCCGCCGGGCGGGCCGCACCAGAGGAAGGCGGCGCCCCGCTCGGGCACCTCGTACGCCGGCTCGAGCCCGACCACCTCGCGGTAGAAAGCGACCGACACCGGCAGGTTCGCGACCGGGAGGTGCGCCTCGAACAACCCGCGGATCGCCGGCGTCGCCACGGCCTACCACCCGCCGATCGGCCCGCCGACCAGGCCGAGCGGGTCGGGCTCGAGCGGCTCGCCGGGGCGGCGGCGGAGGAAGTCGAAGTCGCAGCCCTCGTCGGCCTGGAGCACGTGGTCGAGGAAGAGCCGGCCGTAGCCGCGCGTGTACTTCGGCTCGGGGTCCGGGAGCGCGGCCAGCCGCGCGGCGATCTCCTCGGCCGGGATCGCGAGCTCGAGCGTGCGCGCCTCGACGTCGAGCTCTATCGGGTCGCCGTCGCGCACCACCGCGAGCGGCCCGCGCGCCGCCGACTCGGGCACGACGTGGAGCACGACCGTGCCGAACGAGGTGCCGCTCATGCGCGCGTCCGAGATCCGCACCATGTCGGAGACGCCCTGGCGAAGGAGCCTGGACGGGATGGGCAGCTGCCCCCACTCCGGCATCCCCGGCGCCCCCCTCGGGCCGCTGTCGCGCAGGACGAGCACCGAGTCGGCGGTCACGGCGAGGGCCGGGTCGTCGATCCGCCCCGCGAGGTCGTGCACGTCGTCGAAGACGACGGCCGGCCCGCGATGGCGCAGGAGCTCCGGCGATGCCGCACTCCGCTTGATCAGCGCGCCGCCGGGTGCCAGCGAGCCCCGCAGCACCGCGATCCCGCCCTCGGCCGCGAGCGGCGCATCGAAGGCGGCGACGACCGACCTGTCGGGGGCGGCCGACGGTGCCGCGGCGAGGTTCTCGGCCAGCGTCGCCCCCGTCACCGTGAGGGCGTCGCCGTGGAGGAGGGAACCGAGCTCGTGCAGCACCGCCGGCACGCCGCCGGCGTGAAAGAGATCCTCGACGAGGTGCTCGCCGCTGGGCCGGATGTTCGCGATCACCGGCGTACGCCGGGAGATCTCGTCGAAGCGGTCGAGCTGCAGGTCGACGCCGAGCCGGCCCGCGATCGCGAGCAGGTGGATCACGGCGTTCGTCGATCCGGCCAGGGCCATGAGCAGCGTGATGGCGTTGTCGAAGGCGGCGGCCGTCAGGATCTGCGACGGCCGCGGGCCGCCGACGAGCGCCATCTCGACCGCGCGCCGCCCGGTCGCCTCGGCGGCGGCCGCCCGCCGGGCGTCCACCGCGGGGATCGAGGCCGTTCCCGGCAGCGCCATGCCCATCGCCTCGATCAGCGAGGTCATCGTCGAGGCCGTGCCCATCTCCTGACAGTGGCCGGCCGACGGCACCATCGCCGCCTCGAGCGCGTCGTAGTCGGCC
>JBKPMQ010000324.1:0-10434 GCA_046732235.1 Actinomycetota bacterium | reverse complement strand
CGGCGTGGTTGCGGTGATCGATCCGCTCGATCCCGGCGACGACGGCTCCGAGGTGTGGGCGCGTCTGGATGCCCGGCCGCCGAGTGTGGCCGCGATCCTGAAGCCGGACCACGTGCGCGACGTCGACCTCTTCGTGCGCCGTTACGACGTCCGCCCGTACGGGCCGTACCTGTTCTGGCCGCAGAACATCCCGGAGACCGAGCTGGAGGGCATCGAGCCCGGGAGCGAGCTGCCCGGCGGGCTGGTCGCGCTGTACGACGGGCGCGGGCGTCAGGAGACGCCGCTCTGGGCGCCCGGGCCGCGGGCGCTCCTGTTCGCCGATGCCCTGACGGAGCGCGACGGCGAGCTGCGGGTGTGGGGCACGCCCTGGCACGAGGAGCGCGCGCTTCCCGCGCTGCGGGCGATGCTCGAGCTGCCGTTCGAGCACGTGATCGTCTCGCACGGCGCGCCGGTGCACGACCGGGCCGCCTTCGAGCGGGCGCTCGAGCTGCCGCCGTACGACGGCTGACGGCCCGGTAGAATCAGGCCCCTGCAGACGCGCCTGTAGCTCAGGGGATAGAGCGTGCGCCTCCGGAGCGCAAGGCCGTAGGTTCGATTCCTACCAGGCGCATCTTTCCGCTTAACCATGCGGTTTCTGGTGTGGTCTCAGAGCTATCGAACCACAGCCCTTCCCACCGAGATGGTACGCGTCCAGCGTGTGTGCGTCCACCTCGGCGACCCGTGTTAAGGAGGACCACACGGGCGCCGGACGGGCGGCGCGGGGATCGATGCGAGCCAACGTTGAGGTGGCTAGCGGCCCGCTGGCGCTCAACCTCGCCGACGAAGCTCCGCGCCGCGGGTCTGCAGACGAGGGCACGGGGTCATCGATGTCGTCGACTGCGACTGCGTGACGGCGGATGCCGGCAGCGTTCGCAGGCGCGTGCCGGTCGCCGCCCCGGCTCGGCGGTTTCGGGCCGCGCAGGACGTAGGCCGTCGCCGTACCCGCGGGGACCGAGTGGACGATCTTGTGCAGTATGACAACAGCCTGGGTGAACGGCTCCCATCCGTGTAGGTCGACCTGAAGGTGCTCGCTGCCCTAGCGCCATCGGTAGCAGAGATGGTTTTCGAAGCAGTCGCCCAGTACGAGGCTTCCGCGGCCCGGCCAACCTGGGGATGTGAGTTTGATCGCCGGTGCCGCGGCCGTGCAAGCTACGGGCAGCCAAAGAAGCTCGGGACCGTCACACTCGCCCCGGACGGGGACCTGCTCGTCGGACGCGTCTCCCGAAACGGCATTCATGTCGCCACCGCCACCATGACGTGAAAACAGAAGGCGACCGACGGCGCGGACCTTGAGCGCCTCGTCCCCGGTGCGAGCACCAACGTGAATCTTGCGCGTGCGCCAGGAAGAGACGGACATCGTCAGCTGTGAGCTCGTGACACGACGCTTCCACGATGTGGTAACGCGTCAGGCGTGGACAGGGGGCCGGGACGCTCGAGCTCAGACCGAGCGCACAGGTGCCCGTACACCACCTCGCGGTCGGCGAGGTCGTTCTCGCGCTGCACCGCATCGTTGACATCACCCTCGCGCCAGGCTCGGTCGTTCACCGCTACTAGGCGGCGCCGCGCTCGGTCGCTCCTCCAGCGTCCCGCATCTAAGCGGCAGCTGGCATAGCTGCTGGCAGGCGCCGGCGACCGAGGTATCACGCGAAAGGACGCCCGCGCTGGTCGCCGGAACCCGCCGGCCCCCTGGGACTCCTAGCGAGCGGATGACGCCTAGGCGGTCGACGATCCGAAGCGCGGTGCGGCGCTCGTGCGGGCGGTCAAGAAGGCCACCGCGTCGGGCGCGCTCGTCGGGCGCGAGCAGCGGAAGCGCGTGCCGGTGCCGTATGCGGCGGACCATCCCCGGGCCGACTTCCTGCGCTACGGCGGGCTGGTGATGGGCGCGGGCGTTGAGCGGCACGCCGGGCTCATCACACCGGCCTTCCCGGACTGGTGCCTGGAGCGCCTCGGCCCGCTTCGGCCGCTTCAGAATTGGGTGGCCGGGGTCGTCGCGGACGCGCGGGCCGCGTACGCTTCAGTGACCGGCGCTTGGCCGGCGCCAGCCGGGCCGGCCGGCTGCAAGCCAGGCACCCTCATCGCCCGCCCACCGGTTCACCCCGACGTCCTGGACGGCGCAGCGCCGGATGACCTCCTCGAACGCCGGGTGCAGCCGCTTCGCCCACGCCTTCGCCGGCGCGATCGCGCGCAGCCACTCCGGCATCAGCTCGCGCACCTGCGCTCTCACGGCATCCTCGTCGACGGTCAACACCCGTCCGTCGCGGACGACCACCCTCCCGTCGACCAAGACCAGCCAGACCGACCGCCCATCCTCGCCGTAGACGAGGTGGTTTCGCAGGTTGACGAACGGCGTATAGACCGGTCCGGCGAGGTCGAGCAGGATGATGTCGGCCCGGGCGCCGGGGCGAATCGCGCCGAGCTCGCCGTCGAGCCCCATCGCGCGTGCGCCGGCCGCGGTCATCGCCTCGAGGATTTCGGCCGCGGCCGGCCAGGTGGAGAAGTCGGGATGGTCGATCTTGTGGAGGAGCGCGGCGAGCCGGCCAACGTTCCACAGGCTCGACGTGTCTTCGACGGTCGCCTCGTCGGTGCAAAGTGCGATAGGGACCCCTGCATCCCGAAGCGCCCGCCACGGCATGATCCCGCTCCCGCAGCGCAAATTTCCACTCGGCGAGTGGACGACGACCGCGCCGGCGGCGGCGATGTCGGCCACGTCGTTGGCGTCCACCCAGACTGCGTGAGCGATCGCGCTGCGCTCGTCGAGAACGCCGAGGTCGCGGACGTGGCGGATGAGCGACCCTCCGTACAGCACCTCACCCGCCACCCGCTGCACCTTCGACTCGTAGACGTGCAGGACGAACGGCAGCCGCCGGTTCACGGCGAGCTCGTGGAGCCGCGTCATGTAGTCGTCGGTCGAGCGCTGCGGTGCCGAGCACGAGAGCGCGCAGCGGAGCCGCCCGCCCGCAGCGCCGTCCCAGCGGTCGACGAACGCCTCGTGCACCCCCATCACCGCGTCGGTGCCCGGCACGGGCTCGCGCTCCAACCGGTCGAGTACGTCCGTCGGCAGGAGCTCGCGGATGTACGGGAACCATGAGTGCTCCCGGGTGTTCGGCAGGTAGATCCCGACAGTCGCCCGGATCCCGCAATCCCGGTAGGCGCCCATCACCGCGTCGATCGCGTCGTCCGTCGGCTCCGGCGAGTAGATGGGGTCGTCGAGCACCGCCGTCACCCCGGTCTTCAGCATCTCGATCGCGCCGAGCAGAACCCGCGCTCTGTAGAGCTCGGACGGGAATGGGCCGAAATCGAACGGCGGCAGCTCGTAGAGCATGAAGAGCTCGAGCGGCAGGTTGTCGACCAGCCCGCGGTTGAGCGTGCCGGACGAGTGGAAGTGCGCGTTCACGAGCCCCGGCATTGCGAGCGAGCCCGCCGCCTCGATCACCTCGTATCCGGCCCGTTCCACGCACGACGACGCTGCCACCTCGGCGATGACGCCGTCCACCAGGACGATGTCGACCGGAGCCGACATGCCGTCTTCGGTGGAGAGGTCGAGCAGGCGCGCGCCGCGGATGACGACCGGCCGCGGCGGCTCGCCGGCCATGGCTAGCAGAGCCCGCCGAGGGCGACGGTGACCACCTCGCCGTTCACGCCGCTTGCAGCATGAGATGCCAGAAACGCGATCACCTCGGCCACCTCGTCAGGGTCCACGACCCGACCCTGCGGATAGCTCGCCGCGCGCTCCCGCCAGACGGCCTCGACCGTCGTTCCCCGCCGATCGGCTTCCTCCCGCGCCGAGCGCTCCGACATCGGCGTCCGCACCCAGCCGGGGGCGACGGCGTTGCAGGTGACGCGGTGTCCGCCGACGTCCTGAACGACGGCGCGCATCAGGCCGTCGAGCCCATGCTTGGAGGCGCAATAGGCCGACATCCGCGCGCCGCCCACGTGCCCGGCCGTCGAGCTCACCATGACGATCCGGCCGAATCCGTGTTCCACCATCCCGCCAGTCGTCGTCCGGCAGAGGTGGAACGGCGCGTCGAGGTTGACTCGCAGCGTCTCGTCCCACACCTCGGTTGGCTGGGTCCAGATCGGCTCTTCGCTGTCGAGCCAATGCCGGCGTTCAGCACGAGGTCGTCGATGGGGCCCAGGCGGCGCTCCGTGTCGGCCACGGTCTCCTGGCAGGCCTCGGCTCCAACGACGGATGCAGCCAGGTACTCGATCGCCGCGGCCTCGGCCGCCACGGCCGCGAGCTCGTGCTCGGTGCGCGCGACCGCCATCACCCGCTCGCCGCCCGCCGCCAGCGCCAGCGCCGTGCTCCGGCCGATCCCTCTGCCTGCGCCCGTGACGAGCGCGACCCGCCCGCTCATCGATCGGTGCCGCGGTGGGTCACACGTCCCAGCCAGCGTCGACTGTGATCTCATGCCCCGTGATGTTGCGGGCGCCCGGCGAGACTAGGAAGCCGACAGCATGGGCGACGTCCACGTCGTCGATGAACCGGCCGAGCGCAGTCTCCGCCGCGAAGGCGTCGTACACGGCGTCGGGCGTCCTGCCGAGCTTGCGCGCCTTCTCGGTGACGATCGTTGTCATCCGCCCTCCGTTTGTGACGTGCGGACAGACGGCGTTCACGGTGACGTCGTGCGGGCCCAGCTCCAGCGCGAGCGTGCGTGTGAGCCCCCGCACCGCCCACTTCGACGATGAGTACGCCACTCGGTTTCGGTAGCCCCGCAGCCCCGACGTGCCGGCGATGTTCACGATCCGGCCGCCGCCGGCGGCGATCAGGTGCGGGATCGCGTGCTTGCACGGCAGGAACGTCCCGACCAGGTTGACATCGATGACCTCGCGGAAGGCATCGACGTCGACGTCCTGCGCCGGCGTCTCGATCGGCCCGATGACGCCCGCGGTGTTCACCAGGACGTCAAGCCCGCCCAGCCGCTCGACGGTCGTGCCGATCAGGCGCCGCACGGCCCCGTCGTCGGTGACGTCGGTCGGCAGCACCTCGGTGCGCCGCCCAGGGAAGCGGCCGTCGAGGTCCGCGGCGTGCGCCTCGAGGTCGTCCGCCGACCGTCCTGCCAGCGCTAGGTGGGCGCCGTGGTCGGCCAAAAGCTCGCTGATCGCCTTGCCGAGGCCTTTCGCCGCGCCGGTAACGACCGCCACGGATCCTTGGAGCGGCCGCTCGCCGCTCACTCCCAGCCCCCGTGCACGACGGCCGGGCGCGCCGCCGGCGTCCACGCCGGACGCAGGGCGCTCGAAACCTCGAGCGCCGCCAGCCGCAACTCGCGGACGCTGGTCGCGAGCTCACGACGGTGGAAGCGCGCGGTCGGCCCGGCCAGGCCGATCGAGGCGACCGGCCGTCCCTGGGGGTCGAGGATCGGGAGCGCGACGCCCCAGACGCCGAGGTTGTTCTCCTCGAACGAAATCGCCCAGCCGCGACGTCGGATCCCTGCCAGGTGGTCGCGCAGGAAGGCGGAGTCCGTGATGGTCGCGCGGCACACCTTCTCAAGCGGCCGGGCGAGCACCGCCTCGCGCTCGTCCTCCGGCAGGAAGGCCAGGATGACCTTCTGCGACGCACCTGCGTGCAGCGGCACCTCGCGGCCCGGCTCGATGCTGAGCCGCAGGGCCATCGAGCTCTCCACCCGCTCGAGGCAGACGGCGCAATCGCGCCGGTCGTTCATCGCGCTGAGGAGCGCGGTCTCGCTGGTGGCGCTGGCCAGGCGGCCGAGGGCCGGCATCGCGAGCCGCCGCAGGTCGACCGCGGCCCGGGCGCGCTCGCCCAGGTCGACGGCGGCCCATCCGAGCCGGAAACGCTTCGTCACCGGGTCGCGCACGAGGAACCCGTGCTGGGACAGGGTCGCCATGATCCGGTGCACCGTGGGGATGGGAAGGCCGCTCTCGCGGGAGGCCTCCGTCGTCGTCCACTCGGGCCGCGTGCGGGTGAAGAGCGCGAGGATCGCGAGCGTACGCTCCAGCACCTGAAGCGTCGAGCGGGGATGCAGTTCGACCGGCTTCGTCACTCGGTTCCTCCCTGCCGCGACCCTATCCCCCGGCGCCGGGACGGTGCAACGGGTTCTCTCACTGCGAGAAGCGCGGCGGTGCGTGCACCGGTCGGCGAGGATACCGGCGCGCGGTCGCGCGCAACGACGCATGGGACGGAAAGGCGGCATCGACCGGGGAACAGGAGACGCGGGCGGCGGCGTCCGGCGGATCGACCATACCTGGATCCCGCTCTCGGACGGAACCCGGCTCGCGGCGCGGATCTGGCTCCCCGACGCGCTGGACGACGGCCCGGCGCCCGCGCTCCTCGAGGCCATCCCGTATCGCAAGAACGACCTCACCGCGAGCGGCGACGCCGCCCGGCACGTGTACTTCGCCGCGCATGGCTATGCGTCCGTGCGCGTCGACATCCGCGGCTCCGGGGACTCCGACGGCGTGCTCGAGGACGAGTACACCGCCCAGGAGCAGCGCGACGCCGTCGAGGTGATCGCCTGGCTCGCCACGCAGCCCTGGTGCAGCGGCCGGGTCGGCATGTTCGGGGTGTCATGGGGCGGGTTCGCGGCCCTCCAGGTCGCCGCGCTGCGGCCGCCGGAGCTGGGCGCGATCATCACCGTCTCGTCGAGCGACGACCGCTACGCCGACGACGTCCACTACATGGGCGGCTGCGTGCTCGCCTACTTCATGCTGTCGTGGGCAACGACGATGCACCTCTTCGCCACGCTCCCGCCCGACCCCGAGGTCGTCGGCCCAGAGTGGCGCGAGCGGTGGCTGGACCGGCTCCACGGGGCGCGACCGATGATCGAGCCCTGGCTGGGACATCAGCGCCGCGACGAGTACTGGCGGCACGGCTCGGTGTGCGAGGACTACGCCGCCGTCGATTGCCCGGTGTTCGCCGTCGGGGGCTGGGCCGACGGGTACCGAAACACAGTCTTCCGGCTCCTCGAGCATCTCGAGTGCCCGCGGCTCGGGCTGATCGGGCCCTGGTCGCACCACTATCCCGAGGAGCCGGTCACACCCGGGCCCGCGATCGGCTTCCTCCAGGAGGCGCTGCGCTGGTGGGACCACTGGCTGAAGGACCGCGATACGGGGATCATGGACGAGCCCATGCTGCGGTCGTGGATGCAGGATGCGGCCGAGCCGCGCCCTTCGTACGACGAGCGGCCCGGGCGCTGGGTGGGCGACCCGTCCTGGCCGTCCCCGAACGTGTCGTCCCGGTCGCTTGCCTTGACCGCCCTGGGAGGTCTCGGCGACGACAGCCGCAGCGCGGCAACGGTGGCCGTGCGTACGCCGCTGTCGCATGGTACGCACGCGGGCGACTGGGACCCGTTCGGGAACCCGGCCGACCTCCCGCCCGACCAGCGTGCCGAGGACGGGAAGTCGGTAACCTTCACCTCGGCGGCGCTCGATGCCCCGGTCGCCATCCTCGGCCGGCCCCGGGTCGTGCTCGAGCTGGCCTCGGACGTCCCCCGCGCCCTCGTTGCGGTGCGGCTCTGTGACGTCGACGAGGCCGGAGCGTCGGCGCTCATCACGCGCGGCCTTCTGAACCTCTCGCACAGAGACGGACCGGACCGCCCATCGCCGCTCACGCCCGGCGAGGTGGTGAAGGTGGAGGTCGATCTCAAAGCCATCGGCCAGATCGTGCCCGTCGGTCACCGGCTGCGGGTGGCGGTCGGGAGCACCTACTGGCCGTGGGCCTGGCCCTCCCCGGAGCCGGCGACGCTGACGCTTCACCTCGGCGGAGTGACGGCGCTCGAGCTGCCTGTTCGCGAGATGGACGGCGCCATGGCGGACATACGGTTCGGGGAGCCGGAGCGCGCGCCCCGCCCTGCCACGGCGACCCTCCACTTCGAGGCCGGAAACCACCTGATTACCGAGGACGTCGCCTCCGGCCGTCACCAGCTCGTCCACTCCTATCCGACCCACCACACGCTCGACATCGAGAGCGGCATCGAGGTGCGCTGGCGTGAGCCCGACACGTTCACCGTGGTTGACGGGGCGCCGCTCTCGGCGCAGGTGCGCTGCGAGCGGTCGGTGACGCTCGGCCGCGGCGACTGGTCAGTCCGGCTCGAGGCGCATGCCACGATGGCGGCCGACGGCGAGGCGTTCCATGTCACGCATGCGCTTCGCGCCTATGACGGCGACAAGCCGGCCTACTCCGACGCCTGGTCGTTCCGGGTGCCGCGCGACGGCGTCTGATCCCGCTGCCCCGGCACGAGCCACGCCGCCGACTCCGGCCACGACACGGTGACATGCTCGCCGGCCGCGACCAGCGTGTGCCCAGGGAGCGTCAGGAGGAGCGGGCCGAGCGCCTGGGCGTCGACTGTCACCTGCCGCACCGGACCGACGTACGAAACGTCGGTGACCACCGCCGTGTGCGCGCCCCCGGAGTCGAGCGAGAGCTCCTCGGGTCGCAGAATCACCTGCACGGCGGTTCCCGGCTCGAGCCCGGCCGGCCCGCCCGCGGCGACCTCGACGCCGGCAGCGAGCGCGACCCGGTAACGGCCGTCGCCGTCGCGGGCGGCCACGGTGGCGTCGAACCGGTTGGCCTGTCCGACGAAGGTGGCGACGAACGGCGTCAGCGGGCGGCGGTAGACGTCCTCGGGAGGACCGACCTGCTCGAGCACGCCCAGGTTCATAACCGCGACGGAGTCGGACATCGCGAATGCCTCCTCCTGGTCGTGGGTGACGTACACGAACGTGATCCCGACCCGGCGCTGCACATCCTTGAGTTGCACCTGGAGCTCCTTCCGCAGCTTGAAATCGAGCGCGCCGAGCGGCTCGTCCAGAAGCAGCACCTGGGGGTGCTTCACGAGCGCGCGCGCGAGCGCCACCCGCTGCTGCTGTCCGCCAGAGAGCTGGCGTGGCCGCGAGCGCTCCCGACCCTCGAGGCGTACGAGATCGATCATCTCTGCGACCCGGCTTGCGATCTCGGCGCGCGGGCGCCGCTCCTCGACGAGCCCGAACGCGATGTTTGCCTGCACGTCGAGGTGCGGGAAGAGCGCGTAGCTCTGGAACACCGTATTCACAGGTCGCCGGTGAGCCGCAAGCCGCGTGACGTCGCGGCCGCCGACCTCGATCGTCCCCGCGTCGGGGTGCTCGAGTCCGGCGATCATCCGCAGCGTCGTCGTCTTGCCGCACCCGCTCGGCCCAATGATCGAGAAGAATCCCCCGGTCGGAATCTCAAGGTCGAGCGGGTGGACGGCGACGATGTCCCCGAAGCGCTTCGCCACCGCGGACAGGCGCACCGCCGGCTGCGCTGGGGCCTCGGTCACGAGCGCCTGCCGTCCGGGAGCGCCAGCGACCGCCGCGCGCCCCGGCCGAGGTTCGTGACGGCAATGAACCCGATCGCGAACATCGTGATCGTAAAGAGCATCACCATCATCCCGATCGCGTTGATCTCGGGCGTGATCCGGAAGCGGATCATCGACAGGAGCACGACCGGCAGGGTCGACGTGCCGCCGCCGGTCAGGAGAAACGACGTCACGACATCGTCGAACGAGAACGTGAACGCGAGCAGGCCCGCAGCCACGATCGCGGGCAGGAGTCCGGGTACGGTCACCCGCCGAAAGGTCCGCCACGGGTTGGCGCCGAGGTCGGCCGCCGCGTCCTCGAGCGCCGGGTCCAGGGTCGAGACCCGGGCCGGCACGATCAGGGTTGCGTAGGCGCTGTTCCACACGGTGTGACCGATGACGACCGCCGTCGTCCCCAGCGGGAACTTGAGTCGGGAGAAGAGCAGGAAGAGGGCGACTGCGAACACAACCTCCGGCAGCATGATCCGCAGGTAGGTGAGGCCGTCGAACACGCGCCGTCCGCGCCGGCCCGCGCCCCGCCACCACAGGCAGCCGGTCACGGCGATCAGGAGCGAGAGCGCGGTCGACGCGGCCGCGATCGTCATGGTGGCGCGGAGGCCCGCCCGCACGTCCGGGTTGTTCACGGCCTGGTGGTACCAGGACGTCGTGAACCCGTCCCAGCGCACGAGGAGCGCGTTCCGGTTCACCGAGTTCAAGGCGACGATCCCGAGCGGCGCCCACAGGAAGACGATCACGGCGAGGGACACGAGCCCGGTGAACCAGTGGCGGCGGATCTTCAACCGGCCTCCACCCGCGTCCAGCGGCGAGTCGCCACGAGCACGACCGCCATCACCGCCATCAGCACGACGGCGATCGCCGAGCCGAACGGGATGTTCCCCACGGTCAGGAACTGGTCCGTGATCACGTTGCCGAGCATCAGCGTCTTGCCGCCGCCCAGGATCTCGGGGATCACGTACTCGCCCAGGGCGGGAATGCCGACGATCACGCAGCCCACCGCCACGCCTGGCATCGCCAGCGGCAACGTGACCCGCCTGAACCCGCGGCGCGGGCTCGCGCCGAGGTCGGCGGCCGCCGCGAGCAGCTCGTCGTCGATCCGCTCGAGCGC
>JBKPMQ010000323.1:0-29340 GCA_046732235.1 Actinomycetota bacterium | reverse complement strand
CCCGCAGCCGCGTCGCGCGCAGGCCGACCTCGTCGACGACGCCGCGGATCTTGAGCGGCTCGATGGTGACGTTGTCGCCCACCGAGAACCAGCCCTCGAAGAACATGAAGAACCCCGCCAGGATGTCGGTCAGGAAGCGCTGCGCTGCGAACCCGACCAGCACGACGATCAACGAGGCGCCGGCGACGGTACCGAGCCGGCTGCCGAAGCTGAGGGAGCCCAGGGCGAGGATCAGCGCGAGCCCGTAGGCCGTGTAGCGCACGCTCGTGCGCACGAGCGAGACGGCGGTCTCCCGCCGCTTGAGCGACGTGATGACGCCGGTGTCGGCGGGGCCATCCTCCCTCAGGTGCCGGGCCTCGCTGCGCCGGACGACCCAGGTCGCAAGCCGCCCCGAGAGCCGCGAGATGAGCCACGCGGCGAAGAACACGCCGACGACCCACGCGGCCGTCTCCCACGTCGGAGTCGGTAGTGCAGACAGGAAGCTCGTGCCCGGGCCCATAACAGGGCAGTGTGCCGCAGGCGGCAGCCGGACGCGCCGGTTGAGCCCGATGGCGTGCCGTTTGCCACAGGACGGCTCCCGGGTGCCTCCACGCCCGGTTCGCGCGCGAAAGGAGCTGGGACATGACCACGATCAACGACCACCGGGCCGAGCTCGGCCTCGTCGAGAGCGACGGCGAGCAGGTGCGCCTGACCCGCGAGGGTGAGGTGGCGGCGTCCCGGCTCCCGTAGGGCGCCCCGCGTCACACCGCCGCCGCGGCACGGCCGATAGAGTGGCCGGCGAGCCGCGACGGAGCAGGTGACCCTTGCCGTACACGCACTTCTGGCATCACTACGTGCAGCAGCACACGGACGGCGGCGGGTCGACGCTCACGTTCGATCCCGCCGCCGCATTCGCCGCCGCGGTGTGCCTGTTCTTCCTGGCATGCTGGGCGGCGTACCAGATCCAGGCCCGATGCGGGAGCTGCGGGTCGATCCCGGCCCGGTGCCGGTGCGGGCCGGTGCGGGAAAGGCCACCGCGCTGACACGCAAATTCGCTGACGCTACGAATCGATTCGTAGGGTTCATATGGATTGCCGATTGCAGGCGAGGTGGGTGGCAGCGAGAGAGGTGCCTGACATGCTGATTATCGCGCTGATCGGCTCCGTCATCCTGATCGCCGTCGGCGCGGGTGCCCTCGGACAGATCGTCTGGATCGCAGGCCTTGCACTATTCGGAGTCTCACTGCTCGTCCGGATGATCACCGCCGTTTCGAGCGGGGCCTCCGGCTGACGGCAATCCGTGCCGAGCGCCTCGCGAGCTGATCGCCGCCCGAAAGGCAAATCTGCTCAGCCGTCGGCGGGATCACGCACTGTGGGGGTCCCGTTCCTACGACCGTCGCTCGGGGCAAACTTCGCCCGTGCTCATGGTGGCTGACTCAGTCGAGCCCCCTAGGACAGGGGCGCGGTAGTCGATGCTCCGCCGCGAAACGTGTGCATACGCAGGCGCTTGGACGGGCGGGGCCGCCACTGTGGTCGGGCTCGCGCTCCTGCCGTGGTGTCCACGGCGATGGATGGCCCGGGCGGCGGCGTACGGCACGTAGGCGATCGCCCATATGACCGTGGCCAGTGTGAGGATCACCACGATCAAGAGCGCGACAAAGGCGACATAAGGGATAGCAAGGAGCAGGGCGCCCCCGAAAACGGCGACGATGGCCGTCCACGAATACCAGTATCTGATAATGATCTGTCCTCTCGAATCGGGCTGTGTGTGTATCGAGGCGCAAGCGTCACACTGGGGCGCTCCATTCGCATCCGCCGAGGCGCTAGGGGCCTCGCCAGTCGCAGATATGGAACCGCTACCGCCCTAGGGACTGCCTCCCATGCGGTCGGCGAGGTCGTCGGTCGTTATGCCATGGCGAGCGCCAAACTCCACTACCTGTTCGACGTCGAGCTCGTCAGGTAGCGATCGCGCGGCCTCATCCGCGAGCTCCAGCAACCCTGCATTCCGAAGTACCCGGACCACCTCGATCTTCGTCATCATCGCAACGGACCTCCTTCGCTAATCACCGTCCGCCCGCGGCAACCGCGGCGGTTCGAGTCGCGAGCTTTATCTAGCTCAGCTTCGCTCGCGTCAGCCGGAACGCCAGCGCGATCGCCAGTTGCGGCGGGCACCACGTAGCCGACCGGCAGTGAGAGGCGGTCGCCGACGGATCAGGCATACGAAATGGAGCGCAGGGCGACCGACCGGCGACTCTCCCAGCCTGCTCCGTCAGCTCAGCCCCCGCTCGCTCTGTCGCGACGCACACGAATGGGCCATTCGGCCGGCGGTTCGGCGGATTCGAGTGCCGCTTAGCTGGGTGATCCTTTATACGAAACCCAGCCGATATCACCGGCCTCAACTTTTCGAATAGGTTCGACGGGGAGAAAGCGCGAAAGTGTACGTAGTCGTTTTCAGCTGTCGAGTTCGTGATGACGTGGACGGGGACGAGCTTCGCCGCCTCGACGAGGCGGCGTACGAGGAGGCGCGAGCCTCTGGGGGCCTCTATTGTTACGTTCCTGGCTCGGATGTCGGCGCCAGAGCATCCGTATGTTTGTGGGAGTCCGCCGAGCATGCGAGGCGGGCGTCGCGGCTGCCGGCGCATCGGGAGGCGGCCTTCCGCTGGGAAGAGTTCTACTCGTGGTACGAGGTTATGAGTTACACCAATGATGGGTGCGCACGTGTGAGACGAATGGCGACTGTAAGCCAGGGTGCGCACTGCACCGGCGACGAGACATCCAACGGTTCGCCAGCTCGGTGAGCGGAGGCTTCAACCGCGATAGGCGTGTCGACCGATGTGAAGCTTTGCATTATCCTTGAATTTCGGCGAAGCCGCGCATTGATCGCCTAACTATTCTCTGCCCGCGGACGGACTCGCATCCGCCAATGCGCTAGCGTGAATCACGCGTCATGCTGAACGGCGACCCGCTTCGTGACAAAGCGTAAGGAAGCATCCGGCGTCCTATCCGTTCGACGCGCCAAGGAGTTCATTGGAATCAAGCGGGGTGACGCAGCGCGGTTCGCGCTGTATATCCATGTCGAGGATTTGGGTCGAACAACGGCGCTACATGCTGCCGGCGTAATGGTGCCGCGGGATGCCGGGACATGCCTCGGGGGGAGTGCGTCGCTTGAAGTCGCAGATCCTGAGGGCAAACCGGTGTCGCTGTGTCGGCGCGGAGCGCAGCAGTCTGTCGTGACCTGCATCACCTGGAGGAAGGGCGCTTCCGAAAGCGCGCCCTCGCCGTCAGCCTGCACCGGGTGACTTACGAGCCGTCCTCGAGAAGGGTTCGCCGATCTTTTGTTTCACCTTTCGGGGCTGGCGTGGCTCAGCCGACGAAAGCGAGCTTCGTATGCAAGATGCGCCTCGCCCCTACGGGTCGTAGGAGCGGCCGATACCAGATGTCCGGAAGGTCGGCTCCGGCTGCGGCCGGGCCACGGACACCGGCATTCGCCGTCGTAGCGGCCGCGCACGGCCGCTACGACGAACGGCAAGTACCGGAGGTGAACCGCCCGGCTAGGTGAACCTCTTGACGAAAGTTAGCGCCGTGTCGGCGACTTCACGCCAGCCGTGGTCGATCGTCAGGGAATGCCCGCGGTTTGGGATCTTTACGATCTCCGTCACGCCAGGGTTCCGCCGCTGCCGCTTGTAGGCGGCGTGCGCAATCGCCCAGGGCACGGTGTGATCCTTTTCGCCGTCGATGATCAGCAGGGGGCCGCGATTCGGATTCTTCGTGTTTACCTTCGCTTCCGTCCAAGGGTTCAGATTCGCGTTACCCATCTGCGCAAGAGAGATCCCGGACCCCGCAACGTGGAACGCGTCGTAGAGTTCCTTCGCCTCTTTTTCGTCCAGCGCGTTCGCCCAGCCGTACTTGAACTGGTCGAATGAGAGGGTGATTGCGCGGCCGCGTGTGAGCGGATTGACCAGCAACAGACCGATCCCCTTGAGCACGGAGCCCGGCAGAGGCAGGACGCCGCGGAAGACTCCCGGATCGATCGCCACCGTGGCGGCCGAGAGCCCCCGGCCCGCGAGCATTTGCGCGAGCAAGCCCCCGGTGGAATGCCCGATCACCGCCGGCTTCTTGTCCAAGGCTTGAACGATCTGCGTGGTGTGATCGGCGATCTGCTTGACGGTCTTCTTAGCGAGAATGTCCGGGTTCGTCCGCGCGTCTTCAACCGTTTCCGGGTCGTCGGGCCAGTCAGGCATCAGTGGCGCGTAGCCGGCTCGCTTGAAAAAGTGCGCCCAGTTCGCCCAGCTGCTCGGAAGCAGCCAGAGGCCGTGGATGAAGACGACCGGGGTATAGCCGGAGGCATTAGCCCCCTCGATCTCCCGGGTCTCCCGCTCGGAAATCGACGCGATGCCGGATTTTTCTTCGGTCGCGTGAAGATCCATCGGCGTTCGTGGAACGGTGGTGCTCATCTCGTCCTCCTGTCTGTCGGGAAATGTGCGTGGCACCTGGGCTGGAAGCCGGAGCAGCATCGCGTTGGCTGGATCGCTGTCGCATCCGCCGGGACGCCAGCGGGAGTCGCCGGTCCGACAGGCGGCCTGGTGATATGCGATTGGCGTTGAGCTCCACTCCCAACCACGGCTGGATCCCCCTGGTCGGCGGACAACCGTCCGATCTTGAGCCCTCGCCCGGTTCAACGCTCTACGGCCGCCACGGCCCTCGGTCGTGACTCACGGACAGACGCCAACACCATCCCTCAAGCGTTCACAGCCGGCGCGTGTGGTTAGCGCCAGCGGGAAAACTGAACCACCTGTTGGGGCTACAGTTCCCGGGGAAGCGCTTGCGATTCCCGCGGAATTTGTCGATATGCGGCGTATGCGTAGGGATGGTGGTACATATCGAGCGCGTTTTCGCTCTCGTCAACCTCCAAGAGAAACCTCTCGCCGTTTCGGTGGTTTACAACGACGACCATCGCTGTGTTGTTGCATCGATGCCAAATAAGGGCGATGTCAATTCCATTGCAGGAGCGTGAGCAAAGTTCGCGGATGCCATCGCCTAATTCGCTGGCGATCACGCCTGTGCGGTTGTGAGTCGTGACGGTGCCCATGCGATTCTCCTTTCCAGAACGCGGGTTCCCATCGAATGCCGTCCGCCGGATGGGCCGTGGTCGAGTGCGCGTATAGCCTTGGAATAGACTCTCCGTTTCGCGTCGTCTCACAGCGCTCACGCGCCGCGAGTGCCGGCAGACGGCGGGACTACGCCTGCGTCGTGACCAGCCGATCCACCACGCGAGCGCGACCAGCGTGACGAAGGAGACGAGCGAGGTCAGCACGAGCGCGGTTCTTCCCGGCCACCGAAGCGAGACGAAGATGTCCGTCCCGACGAGCATGAGCGTGCTCCAAGTCGGGGGATTGATCACAACCCGTCCTCCAAGGTCGGATCAGGTTCGTTGCTGTTGGTGCGAGAATCGTCCGGCGAGACGTGCCTTGCATCCGCCGCCGCGCCAGTCCCTTCGCTAGTGGGACAGCCGAGCTCGCCCGGACTGAGACGGCTTAGATCCACTCGCCCGAGCTGGTTCCGGGAGCGGATGTCCAGTTTCCGGAAGACCTTGCGCAAGTGGTACTGAACAGTCCGGGCACTGATAAAAAGTTGTACGCCGATCTCAGGGTTCGTCAGACCATTTCGCGCAAGCCTGGCGATTTGCGCCTCTTGGGGGGTAAGAACGTCTCGAGTGTCGTCGGTGCGCCGGCGAGCCGTCTCTCCTGTGGCGAGGAGCTCCCGTCGCGCCCGCTCCGCAAACGCGTCGGCCCCGATACCTCTGAGCGCATCGTGGGCCGCTCGAAGCGGCTCACGCGCTGCTACACGCCGGTTCTGACGGCGAAGCCACTCGCCATATACGAGCTGCGCTCTGGGCAGATGAACCGCGACTCCGCCTCGGTCGAATCGCTCGATCGCCTCACGGAACAGTGTCTCGGCCGCATCCGTATTGCTCAGAAGCGCTGCCGACCGACACCAAGCGCCGAGCACCCAGTCGCTGCCTTCGCGTGTTCGTTCTCCGAGGGAGCGCACCGCGCCGGCCGCGGCGGCGCGCGCGTCATCTCGCGCGCCGGCCTCGATCAGTTCGAGGCGCGCCCAACTGCAGAGCCCGACGTCTTCGTACGCACATGCGCGCCGCGCGGCGACGACCGCATCGTGGTAGTGGCCGAGGCCGTTGTACAGCACTGCCTTCGCGTATTCGGTTAGAGCAATTGTCCATCCCGTGTGCTCGGCGCTCGCCTCTTCGATCGTCGCGGCAGCCAGTTCCAGTGCCAAAGCCTCTTGGCCTCTCCAAGCGGCGAGCAGCAACGGAGTAAACAGGGCGGGTGCGTGCCCAGTCGCTTGGATAATCGCCTCCGCCTCATCAACGAGCGGAGACGGTGTCGACCTAGAACCAGCGTTGCCTTTCGACGCCTTCGCACGGTCGTCAGTCGGGACCCCGTGGATGACGATGACCAACTGCCCGGAGACGATGTCCTCGTAGTCGAGGCGGAGCTCCGTCGATGCTTCGTGGCTCGCTCGCATGATGCTCATGGTCAGCCTCCCGCCGCTTGGTTTTGGACGATCGGAATCCGGATGAGCCGCCGATGGCTGACCCGGTCACGAACTCGGACCCGAAGGTCATCGGTTCCGTGTGCGACCTCTCGACGCGGTTAATGCGTCGCCGTGCCGCGTGCCATCGAGCGTCCTCCGTGTTCGTAGGTCACGATTGCACCGAAGTGCGAGCGTGTCTGTGCGGCCAACTGGCGACCCGATGGCCTGCAGGCGGGCGAGTCGGCACTACGGCTAGCTTCACCGAGCGTTTCCGGCGGTCAGTTCCCATGGTTTTGCGGGGAGGTCGCTCCTCTTCGGCTTCTGTGTCAGCAGTGCACCGGATTCCCCGGCGCTCGGTCGGCTCCCTTTGGGATGCGACTGGCGACTCGGCTGGCCTGTCGGCGGATTCGACGACGTCTAGGGCGCGTGATCATCGCTGGGACCAGCGGCCGGCTCCGAGGATGGAGTCGGATCGGGCCATCGGAAGGAGAGGCGATGAGGATCGTTGTGATCGGCGGAACCGGCCTTATCGGGTCCAAGGTCGTCGACAAGCTGCGTGCTGCTGGACATGAGCCACGCGCTGCGTCCCCGGACACGGGAGTGAACACGATCACCGGCGAAGGGTTGAATGATGTGCTCGAAGGTGCGCGGGTCGTCGTTGACGTGTCGAACGCGCCCGTCATGGACGACGCAGCAGTGCTCGATTTCTTTCAGGCGTCCACGAGCAACCTTCTGAGCGCCGAAGTGTCCGCCGGCGTGAGACATCACGTCGTCTTGTCGGTGGTCGGCGCCGACCGGCTCCCTGAGAGTGGTTATCTCCGTGCAAAGGTCGCCCAGGAGGAAGCGGTGGAGGCGGGGAAGCTGCCGTACACGATCGTTCGCGCATCGCAGTTCTTCGAGTTCATCGCCCGGCTCGCCGGTTCGAGCAGCACGGGCGATGTGATTCATCTGGCGCCTGTGTTTGTCCAGCCGGAATCCGCCGACGACGTCGCAGCCACGCTGTGCGACGTCGCAATGCACGAACCGGTGAACGGCATAATCGAGCTCGGAGGACCCGAAGAGTTCCGGCTCGACGAGCTCGCTCGTCGCGTTCTGCGAGCCAACAAGGACGAGCGCCTCGTCGAGGCCGACAAGCGTGCGCGCTACTTCGGCGCAGAGCTCGAGGAGCATTCCCTGACCCCGGGAGCTGGCGCACGCGTCGCCCCGACCCGCTTTGAGGAATGGCTTAGTCAGTCCCTTGCCGGATAGCCGGATTACGAACCTTCAGAAGGTGCTCATGAAACCGACCATTGTTCTCGTCCACGGCGCAGTCGCAGAGTCGGCGAGCTGGAACTCGGTCATCGACTCGCTCATGGAGGCAGGCCATCCAGTGGTGGCCGCCGCCAACCCACTCCGGGATCTCGGCACGGATGCAACCAGCGTCTCTGATTTGATTCGCAGCATCGACGGGCCGGTCCTGCTTGTCGGCCATTCCTACGGCAGAGCCGTTATCTCAAACGTACCGATCGACGCAGGCGAGATCACAGGACTCGTCTATGTGAACGGCTTCGCACCCGACCCCGGTGAGAGCTGCTTCTCCCTGGCGGGGCGCTCCCCCGGGAGCGGGCTCGGCGAGGATACCTTGCATGGGGTCCCGCGCGGGGACGGGACAACCGACCTGTACGTCACGCGGGACAGCTTCCACGCCCTGTTCTGCGCAGATCTACCCGAGCCACACGCAGCGCGAATGGCTGCCACACAGCGGCCGGCAACGCAGGAAGCGCTCGTCTCCGTGTCTGGGCACGAGCCCTTGTGGCGCGACCTGCCATCCTGGTTCGTGATCGGCGAAGCGGACCGCATCATCCCTCCGAAGTGCAGCGTTTCATGGCCGAGCGTGCCGGCGCACGTCGTGCGGTTTCACATCCCGGGCGTATTTCACGCGGCTCTTGTTTCGCGCTCCTATGACACAACCGAGCTCACCCGGGAAGCTGCGGCACTACCTGCAGCAGCCTGACCGACCGATACCACCAGATAGGAGTTAAAACATGGCTATCACGACCGGAACCGGGGTTGTACTCGAGCAGGCCTCTCAGGAATTCGTCGACGCCACGTCGACGCCGCCGTTCATCTTCGAGCTCAGCCCGGACGAGGCCCGCAAGGTGCTCGATGATGTCCAGGCCAAGCCGATCAAAAAGCTGCGGGTCGACGATCGCTGGACTACCGTCCCGGCGGAAGTCGGGGACGTCCGCGTCCGCATCGTCCGACCGCCAGACGCGGACGGGACGCTGCCGGTGATCCTGTACATGCACGGCGGCGGCTGGGTACTCGGAAACGCGGGCACGCACGACCGGCTCGTCCGTGAACTCGCCGTCGGGACGGGCGCCGCGGTCGTCTTCGTTGAGTACGACCGGTCACCAGAGGCCCACTACCCCGTCGCGATCGAGCAGGGCTATGCCACGGCACAGTGGATCATGCGCGAGGGCGCGTCGAACGGACTCGACCCCGAGCGGATGGCTGTCGCCGGCGAGTCCGTCGGCGGCAATATGACGGCGGCTCTGGCGCTGATGGCGCACGACCGCGGTGACGTCCGCTTCGTGCAGCAGTCAATGTGGTACCCCGTGACCGACGCCGCCATGGACACCGGCTCGTACGAGCAATTCGCCGAGGGCTACTTCCTGTTCGCGAAAGGGATGGCGTGGTTCTGGGATGCCTACCTGCCGGACGTCCAGCGGCGCTCTGAGCCCTATGCCTCACCGCTGCGCGCAAGCGACGACCAGCTCGCCGATCTGCCGCCGGCATTCGTGATCGTCGACGAGGCTGACGTTCTGCGCGACGAAGGCGAGGCCTACGCAGCGCGCCTCCGGGCGGCCGGGGTTGCCGTGACGACCGTCCGCTACGACGGCATCACCCACGATTTCATGATGCTGAACCCGCTCAGCGAGACGCACGCCACTCGCGCTGCAGTGGCCCAGGCCATCTCGATCCTGCGCACTGCTCTCGCGTCGTAAGCTGCGGCGACCGTTTGTCTCGCCGACGGGTGATCGGCGGGACAAACGCCGCAACCCCCACCGAAGGGGTAGGGCTAGCTTCATTGTGTCGCTCGCCGTTCTCAGCCACGCTAGGGCCGTGGGCTTGCGCTGCTTGATCGTTGATGACAACGAAGCATTTCTTGATTCGGCGTCCCGGCTCCTCTCGGCGCAGGGGCTCGACGTCGTAGGACGCGCCTCCTCGGGTGCGGAGGCGTTGCGACTCACCGACGTGTTAGAGCCGGATGTGGCTCTCGTCGATGTGCAGCTTGGCAACGAAGATGGCGTTGAGTTAACTCGACGACTGGCTGCACATGCGCGTAGGACGCAGATCATCTTGATCTCGACCCACTCCGAGGATGAGCTGACGGAACTGATCGCCGCGAGTCCGGCGGTCGGATTCCTGTCAAAGGCAAGGCTCGACGGGAACGCGATCGCTGAGTTGCTCCGCTAACGTGCCTCGAGGAAGGCGATCACTGCGAGGACGCGGCGGTGGTCATCCCCGGTCGGGGGTAGTTGAAGCTTCATGAGGATGCTGCGAACGTGCTTCTCGACAGCTCCTTCTGTGATAAACAGCCTCTGCGCGATGCCGTTGTTCGAGCGCCCTTCCGCCATAAGAGCGAGCACCTCCCGTTCTCTTGGCGTCAGATCTCCAAGCGGATCGTTTCGTCGACCGGCGGCGACCAGTTCTTGAACGAGAGCCGCATCGACCACCGAACCGCCGCGGGCGATCCGCTCGACGGCGTCGATGAAGTCGGCGGCATCCATGACGCGGCTCTTCAGCAGGTATCCGATCCGTTCACCGCCCTGGAGCAGGTCCATCGCCGTGTCGACCTCCACATGAGCGGAGAGCAGGAGAATTCCGATCTGCGGCGATTCGGCCCGAATCGCGCTGGCTGCCTGTAGCCCTTCATACGTGTGTGTCGGGGGCATCCGGATATCGATCACAACAAGATCCGGGCTTTGCTCCCGTACCAGGTTCGTCAGTCTGTGTGCATCTCCGGCCTGCCCCACGATCTCGTAGCCCGCGCCGCCCAGGAGGCTCGCGATTCCTTCGCGCAGGAGGACATCGTCGTCGGCCAAGATCACGCGTCCAGTGGCCACGTCGGTGGCATCTTACCCAAGGATTTCGAGCCGCCGGCGGCGCCCATCGCGTCCCGCGTGCCTGGTGATAGATTGACGGGCGGTGACGCTCGGAGCCTCCCACGGCCTCGCGCGGAGCGCAGCTTTGCGCGCCTACCTGGACGCGGCGCTCGATTGCGTCATCCTGGCTGATGCATCGGGCCGCGTGATCGAGTTCAACCCGGCGGCCGAGCGCACCTTCGGGTACTCGCGTGAAGAGGCCCTTGGTCGGACGCTGGCCGAATTGATTGTGCCGCCGTCGCTGCGCGAGCTCCACGGCAAAGCGTTCGCTCGCTTCGTCGAGACCCGCGAGAATCGGCTGTTGGGGCGCCGGCTGCAGCTGACTGGGATGCGAGCAGACGGCACCGAATTTCCGGTCGAGCTCGCCCTCATTCAGGTCAGCGGCGAGCCGGTGCTGGTCTGCGGCTTCGTGCGTGACCTGACAGATGCGAAGCGGGCGGAAGCTGATCTTCGCAGGCTCGCGGAAGAGCAGGGAGCGCTGCGGCGAGTTGCCACGCGTGTGGCAGACGAGGCGCCACCGGATGTGGTCTTCGCGTCCGTCGCGAGAGAGATAGCTCGGATCCTCCCGGCCGATCGGTGTGCGATGGGACGGTTCGAAGCAGGTAACTTCATGACCATCGTCGCCTACTGGAGCGACGAAGAAGCGCAGGTTCCCGTCGGTACGCGGATTGATTTGCAGGGCGACGATGTCACGGCGGCAGTGCGCCAAATCCGGCGCCCCATCCTGATCGACGACCACGAGGCGTTCTCCGGCCCACTGATCGACTACGCTCGCGCGCTCGGCGCCCTTCCCCGCTCGACCGTGGCCGCACCGATCTTTGTTGAAGGCCGTTTGTGGGGGTCGATCTTTGCGAGCACGATGACGGCCGAGATCCCCAGGGGCAACGAATCGCGCGTGGTGGACTTCACGGAACTCCTCGCAACGGCCATCGCGAACACCGAGGCGCGACGAGAACTGGCACAAGTCGCTGCCGAGCAACGAGCACTCGGCACCGCAGCTACGCTGATCGCCTCCGGCGCTTCGACAAGCGAAATATTCACCGCAATTACAACGTTAGCCTCGGAGCTTTTCGAGGTGCCGTTCGCCGGCCTCGTGCGCTACGAACCCGAGAAGAACGCAACCCTTGTCGCCGGCTGTGCGGCCTGTAGCGGTTATGTGGGCGGCACATGGGTCCTCCCCGACGATGATCCCGGAATCGTAAGGGCGGTGGTCAGGTCGCGCCGCCCGGCACGAACCGACGACCACAGCGGCGTCCACGGCCCATTGGGCGAAGCCGCCCGCTCGCTTGGCGTCGGTTCGGTTGTCGGCGTTCCGGTGCTCGTCGCCGACTCCGTCTGGGGCGTACTTGCCGTTGGCGCTGCGCAGCAAGGTCCGCCCCTCCCCGCGGATACGAGCGACCGACTCGTCGGCTTTACAAAACTGGTGACGACGGCGCTCATCAACGCAGAGACACGCGCCAATCTCCGCCGCCTGGCCGACGAGCAGGCGGCGCTTCGGCGGGTGGCAACGCTCGTAGCGGTCGGAGCGGAACCCACTGAGCTGTTCTCGGCCGTTAGCGCCGAGGTCGCGCAGTTGTTTGAAGCTGACTGGGCTGCGGTTGGGCGCTATGACTCGGACGGCTCCGGCGCAGTGCTCGTTGGTGTGAGCGAAGACTTGCCCGGTCTTCCGGTCGGGACACGCTCTGGACTCGACGAGGGAATCGTCGCAGGTGAGATCTACCGAACCGGTCGCCCAGCCCGGAACGACAACGTCGAAACCGCCCGCGCTATCGCCGACGCGCCACGGCAGTTTGTTGCGCTGGGGTTCACCTCGACGGTCGGAGCACCAATTGTCGTCGAGGGCGAACTCTGGGGCTATGTCGCCGCCTCCAGCTCGCACTCAAGTCTGCCGCGGGACACCGAGAATCGCATCGAGAGCTTCGGCGAGGTGATCGCGACTGCGATCGCGAACGCCGAGAGCCGCGCCGAGCTCGCCTCATCAGAGGCGCGCGCCCGTGCGCTTGCGAACGAACACGCGGCCCTTCGTCGAGTCGCGACACTCGTGGCCGCCGGAACCGAGCCTGACGAGCTGTTCTCCGCAGTGAGCGAAGAGGTTGCGCGGCTATTCGCAGTCGACGGTGCTGGAATTGGGCGCTTCGAACCCGACGGGTCAGAGGTGACAGTCGTCGGTGCCAGCGAAAGTCTGGGGCACATTCCGGTGGGGACGCGCCAGAACCTCGACGAGTCATTTATTTCACGTCAGGTCTACCGTACCGGGCACACCGCCAGGGTGGATTTTCCGCGCGACGACAGGATCGACGCCAGCGCATACGGCCAGCTGGCGCAGCGGGTCCTGGCCATGGGCTTCCTCTCCACCGTTGCGGCGCCCATCCTCGTCGAGGGCAAGCTCTGGGGCCTAGTGACCGCCTCAAGCTCGCGCGCGACCTTGCCCCCGAACACCGAGAGGCGTGTCGAGCGCTTCTGTGAGCTGGTCGCGACTGCGATCGCGAACGCCGAGGGCCGCGCGGAACTCGCCTCATCAGAGGCGCGGGCCCGTGCGCTCGCACACGAACAGGCGGCCCTCTCCCGCGTCGCGACCCTCGTCGCGCAAGGCGCAAGTCCGGACGCGCTGTTTTCCGCCGTCGCGCGAGAGGTCGCTGGCATTATCAACATTCCTGTGGTGGGCGTGAGCCGCTACGAGGCTGACGGCACCTTCACGATTCTCGGTATCTTCGGCGAGACCAAATTCACGGTCGGCAGTCGTTGGCCGGTCGACGTGCACCGGATCGCAGGATTGGTCCTCGCCACCGGTCGCCCCTCGCGGACGGACGACGACCCGACAACGACCGACCGATTCGGCGAGGCGTTCCGGGGCGACCTGACGGCCTCGACGCTGGGGGTACCGATCGTGGTGGACGGCAGCGTCTGGGGGTTCCTGATGGCCGCCGCGGAGACCGGCAGACCGATCCCCACTGATACGGAGAAGCGCCTCGCCCGCTTTACTCAGCTCGTCGCGACGGCCGTCTCTAATGCCACGACCCGCGCGGACCTGATCGCCTCACGGGCACGAATCGTCGCCGCCGGCGACGAGGCGAGGCGCCGGATCGAGCGCAACCTTCATGACGGAACGCAGCAGCGGCTCGTGGCGATCGGCCTCGACGTGGAAACTGTGCGGACCGGCATTCCCGCGGATCAGCGAGACACGCGATCCGCCCTCGAGCGAATCAGGCACGACCTGGAAGCCGTAGTGGAGGACGTTCGCGAGCTGTCGCATGGTCTTCATCCAGCGCTACTTTCGCGGGCGGGGCTGGGGCCGTCCCTCCGCGCCTTGGCGCGGAAATCCCCGATCTCGGTCAAGTTGGACGTCAGCATCAGAGAGCGTCCATCGGAGTCGACGGAGAACGCCGTGTACTACGTGATCTCCGAAGCGCTTGCCAACGCCACGAAACACGCACGGGCATCCGAGGTCACGGTCGCAATCACCACCTGTGAGGGCCGGATTCGCGCCGTCATCAAAGATAACGGCAAGGGAGGTGCCGAGGTAAGCGCCGGATCTGGGCTCATCGGGTTGATCGACCGGATCGAGGCACTCGACGGAAGGTTCTCGCTCGACAGCCCGCCCGGCCACGGAACGCGGATTTCGATCGAAATGCCGATGAGGGCTGAGCCCATAGGCGATCTCGCTCGCGGACGGGGCGGAGCGGCGAGTACACCAAAGGACGGCCCGCCCCCACTTCCGGATATCTCGTACCCCGTGAACGCGGCCACGTTGCAATCGGCAGTCGCGGCGAGCGCGGACGCCTTGTATGTTGTCGATCCGCGAGGGCGGATTTGCTTCCTGAATCGCGCCGCGCTCAGGATCCTCGGATACGAGGACGAGCGCCAACTCGTCGGCCGGCCGAGTCATGACACGATTCACTATGTCCGTCCCGACGGAACGCCGTTTCCGGCGGCCGAGTGCCCACTGCTGCGCCCGCGTCTGAACGGTGAGACGGTTCGGGTCGACGACGACTGGTTCGTCCGCCAAGATGGGTCGCTTGTGCCGGTGGCGTATTCGTCCGCTCCAGTTGCCCTGGAAGACGGCCGCGGTGCGGTGGTCTCGTTTCGAAGCAATTCGGCTCGTCGCGCTTACTAAATACAGCGGGAGTCGCACACCGCACACGATGAGCCAGCGACTGGTCAGCCGACTGGCGTGCCGGCGGATTCGAGCCGGTGGCCTTTCGCGCGACGCTCAGAGCGTCAATCGCTCGAGACGAGGAGGTCTCTTGATGTTCTTCCACCAACCGGCCAGCTTCCGGCTCCGGGCTCTTCTGATTGCGTCGGCTCTCGCGCTTGCGGCATTGTTCGCCCTGCAGTCCCGTGGGACTGCGGCGGCGAACGCCCAGGCTGGGGGAAGGGAGCGACCAACGATCGTACTCGTGCACGGTGACTGGGCCGATGCATCATCGTGGACGAGCGTCATCCACCGTCTGCAGGATAGGGGCTTCACGGTGGCAGCTCCGCCAAACACGCTGCGCGGACCGGCCGAGGACTCCGCGTATCTGGCGAGTTACCTCAGGACCATCCCCGGCCCCATCGTGCTCGTCGCCCACTCCTACGGTGGGTTTGTCACCACCAATGCCGCGACAGGTAACCCGAGCGTCAAGGCGCTTGTCTACATCGACAGCTTCATGCCCGCGAAGGGCGAGACCGGCGGCGCACTCGTCGGAGGCTCGGGATCCTGCGTGGTCCAGAGCGGGTTGAATCCCGTGCCGTTCGATGGTGGAGTGGATCTCTACCTGCGGTGGCAAGCCAATCCGCCCTACCCCGGGTTCAGAAAGTGTTTCGCCAATGGAGTCCGAAAAAAGGAAGCGAAGATCCTGTTCGCCATCCAGCGTCCTGCGGCAGCGGCCGAGTTCACTGAGCGCTCAGGGCGGCCGGCGTGGAAGTCGATTCCGTCCTGGGCTCTCCTCGGAACGCTGGATCGTGTGATCCCGCCCGCACTGCAGCGCATGATGTACACCCGGGCCGGAGCTCACATCTCCCGTGTTCGGGCAGGCCACCTGACCCCGATTACCCGTCCTGCCAAGGTCACCCAGGTGATCCTTTCCGCCGTCAACGCGACACGATGAACTGACGGATCGAGGTCGCCGGCACCGGCTCGCTTGGCAGCGAACTGGTGGCGGTGACCTCGTTCCACCGCGCGGACTCACGCCACTCGCGCCGGCGGGCTCGACTGGCGATTTGCGGTGGCACGTCGGCAGATTCGAGGGCGGAGCCGCTCCGGCGGTCCTCGTATCCGCACCAGGGCCGGTGGGCTCGTGAGCAACGACACAAGGAGGGACGAACGTGGAAACCGCTCAAACCCGACCTATCGCCGGCGTTGCCGGCGAACCGGTTGCGCCGGCGCCGGGCGCGTTACGGCGGGACCTGGGCGTTTTGGACGGCCACGGCGCTCGTGATCGGCAACATGATTTGGTCAGGAATCTTTCTGGTGCCCGCATCACTGGCTGCGACGGCCGGCCCCGTCTCGATCGTCGGCCGGATCTTCACCTGGATCGGCGCGATGCTGCCTTGCGCTCGTGTCCGCGCGCCTGGGTAGCGCCTATCCGAAGACCGGCGGCCCTTACGTGTATGTGCGCAAGGCGTTCGGCGATTTCATCGGCTTCTGGACCGCGTGGAGCTACTGGCTCAATGCCTGGGTGGGGAACGCAGCGATCGCGATCGCGTTCGCCGGCTATCTCGCGGTCTTCTGGTCGTACGCTTCCACCTACTGGGTAGCGACTTTGCTCGCGATCGGGCTGGTCTGGTCCTGACCGCTGCCAACCTTGTCGGGGTGCGGGGCAGGACGGATCCAGCTGATCACGACGAGTGTGGCGGCCAACACGCCTCTGACAGCGACGGACGTGCCGCTCTTGCTTCCGTTCCCCGTCATCGTTTCGGGGCGCAGACGAGCTCCGCCGCTTCTTGGTCCGCCATAAGGCGCAGGTGCTGGGGTCGGCGCGTAGCTGGAGCGAGGAGGGAGGCTTTCAGCTCGGCTCGGAGCCGCAACTCGGTCCACAGCCGCTATCCGCTCGGGACCGAGTTCACGAAAGAGCTGACGTTGCCCGTATGTGTCGCAGCCGGTGGAGGCTTTCGTTATTGGGGGTAGTTCACAGCCTCGAGCTGATCACGAAGCTCTTCGACATACTTAATGTGGTGGGCGCCACCCTCAACTCCGGCCGCATCAATCGCGCGTGCCAGTTGAGACTCTTTTGTAAAACCACGGGCGCCGCCGCCGGACGCGAACTCGACAATCAGGATGTAGTCCTGCGGATCGCCGGTCAGCCGGAAGATGCGGTGGCCTCGGGCGCCATGGCGCTGGAGGAGCTGCTGAAGGTCGTCGAACGCCCGCTTCATTCTCGGATAGTTCGGCGCACGAAACCGCGCGAACAGGAAAGTCTCTCCCCGGGCACCCGGGGGGTCCGCCGTGAGGTCGCCGATCATCCCGAGTGATTCTCCGTCGTGCGGGCCCCTCTCGAATCGGCCGATGCGCCAGGCTCATGGCCAGTCACGCGGACGACCATTCGGCGTCACGCGCACGTGATCCGAAACAGCGCCTCCGAGCGCCCACCCATCTTCGCCCCCTCTAACCGCCCGTCGAGCCAGCAACCGAGCGGACACCGAGCAGAGCACGGCCCCAGGCACGGACCAAGTCAGGCCCGCGCCCGTCGGCCGCTTGCCCCAAGGACTCCGCTGCGGCCAGTCCTCCCGTATGGCGGAAGCCGCCATTAGGCGTGGCTCTGCGCTGGCCCCCGAGGAGGACGATGCAACGCGAGTATGGGCGGTACCGGGTTCGAACCAGTGACCTCCTGCTTGTAAGGCAGGCGCTCTCCCAGCTGAGCTAACCGCCCCGCTCCCGGGCAGTCTAAAGGCCGGCGAAGGGACGGCCGGGTCTACCCGATTTCGGGAGTCAACCTCCCCGATTTTGCGTAGGCTCTGGCAAGACACCGGAAGCACAATCAGTCCGTGCCCGACGCCTTCCCCTCCGAGACCCTGCGCGAGATCGCCGACCGGGCCCGCGTGGCCCTGGGCGCCGACCAGGCGCTCGTGCTGCCGCTCGCCGGCGGTGAGCCGCTTCCGCCGGGGCCCGAGGGCGGCCCGAGCCTGTCCGCGCCGATCCGGATCGACGGCGACCCGGTGGCGACGCTCATCGTCAGCCGCGACCCGGGCGGGGCGCCGTTCGGCGAGGAGTCGGCGCTGCTCTCGACCGTCTGCGAGCTGGCCGCCCACGCCGTCGCCGCGTCGCGGCGGGCCGACCTGCGCACCGAGCAACTGACCCTTGTCCAGGCGGTCGCGAGCGCCGTCGGCGCCGCGACGTCGGTCGACGAGGCCTTCCGGATGGCGGCCAGCGCGGTCTTCGACCACACGCGCTACTCCGGCGTCACGGCGACGATGGTCGACCGCGCGGCCGGCGAGCAGGTGGTGGTGGTCGATCTGGGCACCGACATCGCTTCGGCCCAGACCATCCGCCGACCGATCGACGCCGGGCTCGTCGGCGCCTGCATCGCCGAGGGGACTCAGATCATCCTCTCCGACGCCCCGTCCGACGAGCGCTACTCCTGGTCGGCGGACGGCCGCTGGGAGTCGCTGCTGCTGACGCCGGTCGAGGTCGAGGGCCGGTGCGAGGGCGTGCTCGAGCTCGCCGACGTCGAGCCCGACCGGTTCGACGCCGCCGACGCAGCACTGATGCAGGCGGTCGCGGACCAGGTGGCCACGGCGCTCGTCGGCGTGCGCCTGCGCGAGCGCTCGCAGCGGCTCCAGCACGAGTCGCAGCGACGGGCACGGCGGCTCGAGCTGGCGGCCGACCTCTCGCGCGAGATCGCCGCCACCGGAAGCGTGGACGAGCTCCTGCGCACGGTGACGATCACCCTCCACCGCCACACCGACTACACGGCGGTGTGGACGGCGGGCGCCGACCACCGCCACGGCACCCAGCGGATGTGGACGATCACGCGCGGCCGCGACACGGTGGCCGTCTCGACCCACCCGCTCGACTCGGGGATCATCGGCCAGGTCGTGCGCACCGGCAAGCAGGCGCTGCTCGGCCGGTCGCACCTCGCCGACGCCGGCGGGGCGTGGGCAGCCGCCGGCTACGAGTCGCTGATCGCGACGCCGGTCGTCGTTGGGCGCCGCTGCGAGGCCGTGATCGGGCTCTCCGACCTGCGCGCCGACCAGTTCGACGAGTCGGACGCCCTGCTCATGCGCACCCTCGCCGAGCAGGTGGCGGCGGCGTTGCGAGGCGCCGCGCTGCGGGAGGAGTCCGATCGCCGCGCCACCCGGCTGAACGTCGTGGCCGAGGTCGCCCGCGCCCTGCGCTCACCGGAGACGGTCGACCAGGCGCTGCACGACGCCGCCCAGGCCATCAGCCGATACACCGGCTACTCGGGCCTGACCGCCTGGATTGTCGAGCCGGCCCGGGGCGAGCGGCGGGCCGTCTTCGCGCGCGACCGCGGCACCGACGTCTACGTCGGCCTGCGCGTGCCCACGGCGGCCGGCATCCCGGGCGCCGCAATCACCTCCGGCAAGGTGCTGCGGCTGGGCCGGGCCGGCGACCACCCCGCCTTCTCGTGGCCCGGGCGCGATCCCAACAACTCGGTCCTCATCGCGCCGGTCATGGTCGAGGGGGCGTGCGCGGCTGCGCTCGTGATCGCCGACGAGCACCCGAACTGGTTCGACACCGACGACGAGGAGCTCGTCAAGGCGATCTCGGACCACCTCGCCGCGGCGATCCGGGCCGTGCAACTGCGCGAGGAGTCCTCCCGCCAGGCGCACCGGCTCTCGCTGGCCGCCGAGATCGCGGCGCTGCTCCCGGCCGAGGACACACCGGAGAGCGCGATCCGGGTCGCAGCTGAGGCCGTGCATGAGCGCGGTCACTACGACGCCGTCATGGCGATCACCGTGCTCGAGGAGTCCGACGAGCAGCTCGTCGTCGCCGACTTCGGCGCGTCGCGGGAGAGCTTCACCGGCCTGCGCCGGCCGATCGGCCAGGGCATCACGGCGCGGACGATCAAGTCCGGCCTCCAGAACCTCATCAACGGGCACGAGCACGACCCCGACTACGCCCCGTGGGGCGACGAGGAGTCGTTCGACTCGCTGCTCTCGACCCCGGTGATGCTGGACGGCCGCTGCGTCGCCGTGATCGAGGTGGCGAGCCGGCCGATGAACCAGTTCGACCACTCCGACGAGGCGCTGATGGCGGCCGTCGCGGAGCAGCTCGCGGCGGCGCTGCGGGGCGTGCGGCTGCGCAGCGAGTCGGAGCGCCGCTCCCAGCGCCTTGGACTGGCCGCCGCTGTCGCGAGCGCGGTGGCGAACGCCGACGGCGCCCTGGCCGTCCTGCGGGCGGCGGCCGACGCGATCTTCGAGCCGACCGACTACGGCGCCGTCACGGCGGTGCTCGGTGTGCCGGGGACCGACGAGTACACCGTCGTCACCGACCGCGTGCGCGTCGGCGAGTCGACCGAGGGGATGCGCCTGCCGCTCACCGCCGGCGCGAGCGGCCGCGCGCTCGCGAGGCGCGAGCAGATCGTCGTCGGCCACCTGGATGGTCACGCGACGCCGCTCGCCTACCAGTCGGCGCTCGTGACCCCCGTGTTCGAGGGCCCGACCGCTGCTGCCATCGCCCTCTACGACCACCGCCGCGACCGCTTCGACGCCGCCGACGCGACGCTGATGCGCACCGTCGCCGAGCAGCTCATCGCCACCCTGCGGGCGGTGCGGCTCCGGGACGAGTCCGAGCAGCGCTCGAGCCGCCTGGCGCTCACGACCGAGGTGGCAGGGGCGATCGCCTCGGCGCAGACCATCGACGAGGTGCTGGCCGCGGTCGTCGAGACCGTCTACCTCGGCCGCGGCTACTCGGCCGCCGTGGCGATCCGGGTGCTGCGCGAGGAGGGCGAGCAGGTCGTGGTCGCGAACCTCGGCGACGAGGGCACCACCGCCGCCGGCCTGCACCGCCGCATCGACGTCGGCACCGTCGGCACGGTGATCGCCTCGCGCGAGCAGGTCGTGCTTGGGGACGCCCAGGCGCACCCGGCCTACGACTGGCCGGCGCCGGTCCCGCTCCCCTCCGAGCTGCTCACGCCCGTGATCGTCGACGGCGAGTGCATCGCGGTGCTCGGCGTCTACGACGGCCACCGCGACCGCTTCGACGCCGCCGACGCGCTCGCGATGCGCACCGTCGCCGATCAGGTCGCGGCCACCTGCCGCGGCGTCCTCCTGCGCGAGCAGTCCGAGCAGCGGGCCGAGCGGCTGGCGGCCCTCGAGCGCCGCCACCGCGAGCTGATGGAGCGGCTCGTGCGCGCCCAGGAGCAGGAGCGCTCGCGCGTCGCCGCCGACCTGCACGACGACACCATCCAGGTCATGTCGGCGTGCGTGATCTCGCTCGACAGCGTGCGCCTGGCCGTCCAGGACGGGAACACCGAGCGCGTGCGGCGCGGGCTGGAGCAGGTCTCCGACCTGATCTCGGGCGCCGTCGAGCGGACGCGCCGCATGACGTTCGACCTGCGCCCCGCCCTGCTCTGGCACCACGGCCTGGTGGCCGCGCTCGAGCAGGCGCTGCACACGCTCGAGAGCGAGACGGGCATCGCCACCAGCCTGGAGGTGGCCGGTCTCGAGCGCCGGATCGACTCGACGATGGAGACGCTCATCTTCCGCTCGATCACCGAGATCCTCGCGAACGCGCGCGTGCACTCGGGTGCAAAGTCGGTGCGGGTGCGGATCGAACGCGACGCCGGCGTCCTGCACGTGCGCGTGGCCGACGACGGGCGCGGCTTCGACCTCGAGGCGGCGCTCGCCCGGGCGCGGCGGACGAACCACCTCGGCCTCGAGTCGCTCATGGAGCGCGTCGACGCCGCCGGCGGCCGGGTCGAGATCACGACGGCACCCGGGAAAGGCACGATCGTCGAGATCGCCCAGCCGCTCTGGCCAGGAGACTGAGGGCCTACCCCAGCTGGCGGTCGAGGTTCACGGCCGCGCTGATCAGCGAGAGGTGGGTGAACGCCTGGGGGAAGTTCCCGAGCGCCTCGCCGGAGGGGCCGATCTCTTCGGCGTAGAGCCCGAGGTGGTTCGCGTAGGTGAGCATCTTCTCGAAGACGAGCCGGGCGTCGTCGACCCGGCCGGCACGGGCGAGGGCCTCGACGTACCAGAACGTGCAGATCGAGAACGTGCCCTCCTCGCCCTGGAGGCCGTCCGGTGACGCCTTGGCGTTGTAGCGGTAGACGAGGCTGTCCGCGACGAGCTCGCGCCCGATCGCGTCGAGCGTGCGCAGCCAGCGCGGGTCCTTCGGGGCGATGAACTTCGTGAGCGGCATGAGCAGCAGCGAGGCGTCGAGCACGTCGGAGCCGTAGTGCTGCACGAACGCGCCGCGGGTGTCGTTCCAGCCTCGCGTCATCACCTGCTCCGTGATGCGGTCGCGCACGTCGAGCCACTTCACCAGGTCGCCGGGCAGGCCGCGGTAGCGGCCCATGCGCACCGCCCGCTCGATCGCGACCCAGGACATGAGCCGCGAGTAGGTGAAGTGCTGCCGGCCGCCGCGCGTCTCCCAGATGCCCTCGTCGGCCCGGTCCCAGTTGTCGCACAGCCACTCGACGATCTTGCGCAGCTCGATCCAGGAGTCGTAGGAGATCGGCTCGCCATACTTGTTGTAGAGGTAGATCGAGTCGATCAGCTCGCCGTAGATGTCGAGCTGGAGCTGGGTCGCGGCTCCGTTCCCGATCCGCACCGGCGCGGAGCCGGCGTAGCCCTCGAGGTGGGTGAGCAGCTCCTCGGGCAGCTCGGGGCGGCCGTCGACGCCGTACATGACCTGCAGCGGCCCGCTCTCGCCGTAGGACGTCTCGCCGAAGCGGTCGGTGAGCCAGGTGATGAACGCCTCCGCCTCCTCCGTGAACCCGAGCCGCAGGAGCGCGTAGAGCGAGAACGCCGCGTCGCGCACCCACGTGTAGCGGTAGTCCCAGTTGCGCTCGCCGCCGATGTGCTCCGGCAGGCTCGCGGTGGCGGCCGCCACGATCGCGCCGGTGGGCCGGTAGGTGAGCAGCTTCAGCGTCAGCGCGGAGCGGTTCACCATCTCCCGCCACCTGCCCTTGTACACCGAGTGCGAGAGCCACCCGCGCCAGAAGCGCACGGTGCTCTCGAACGACTCGGCCGCGGCTGCCTCGCTGATGGGCTTGAGCTTCTCCCCGCGGGTGTTCGGCTGCAGGACGAAGGTCGCGCTGGCGCCGTTCGCGAGGTCGAACTGGGCGGTGACGTCGTCGCCGTGGAGGTCGAGCGGCACGTTGGTCGCGAGCGTCAGCGACAGCGCCGGCGTGTTGAACACCGCCCCGCCGTCGTAGAGCTCCACCTCGTGCGGCTGACGGGCGTAGTCGAACCGGGGCCGGCACTCGAGCGTGAAACGCATCTCGCCCCGGACGGCCACCACCTGGCGGACGAGCCGGCGCGGGTGGCGCGGGTCGCGGTGGATGGGCATGAAGTCGTGCACCTCGCCGACGCCGTCCGGGGTCAGGAAACGGGTGATGAGCACGTTCGTGTCCGGGAAGTAGAGCTGCCGCACCGTCGAGCCGCCGTTCACCGGCGCGATCCGGTAGTAGCCGCCCTTCTCGGCATCGAGGATCGAGGCGAAGACGCTCGGCGAGTCGAAGCGGGGGCAGCAGAACCAGTCGATGGTGCCGTCCGTGCCGACGAGCGCGACGCTGTGCAGGTCGCCGATCACGCCGTGCTCGGCGATGGGCAGGTAGGCGCTCATCGTGCAGGCGGAGGTCTACAAGATGGGCCGGATGCGGGCAAGCGGGGGCTATACTCTGCCCGCCGCCGGGCCGCTCTGCCGTGCCCGTGCGACCGCGGGGGCGTAGTTCAGCTGGTTAGAACGCCGGCCTGTCACGCCGGAGGTCGCGGGTTCGAGTCCCGTCGCTCCCGTTGCTTCGGTTTACGTGCGCGCCAACACCGGGCGACCGCTGAGCCACGGCAACATCGAGGGCGTCTGCCACCAGCCCGGCTGGGACCGTCCGCTGCGCGAGCTTCGCGAACGACGGCTGACCGGAACAACTTTGGGAAGGGCGGCGGCGGGCGTCGCGCCACCTCCTGGCGCAATTGACCTCCGCCCCGAGACGTGGTTACGTGTTCGCAACCCGTGACGATCGGAGGGGGACGCAGTGGCGGGTCATGGCAAACTGAAATCGGGTCAGGGGCGGTCGGTCTCGCTGCGCGGCACGCGCGTCGTGTTCAAAGTCGAGAGCGACAGCGCGTCGGGTGCGAGCCTCAGTGAATGGAACGCGCTTCCCGGTTTCGACACCGGACTGCACGTCCACGAGCGGCTCGAGGAGACCTGGTTTGTCCTCAGCGGCCAGCTTGAATTCCGCGTCGGCGACGAGGTGTTCAGAGCAGGAGCCGGGGCAACCGTCTTCGTGCCGCCACACGTTCCGCACGCCTTCGCCAACCGAGGCGAGGCCGACGCGAACTTCCTGCTGATCTTGTCGCCTCCAGGGCACGACCGCTATTTCGACGAGCTCGCCGACATCCTCGCCGCTGACGGCCCGCCCGACCCAGACGAAATCGCCAACCTACGGAAACGCTACGACACGCGCCAGATCGAAACTCTCTCGACGCGCTGAAGACGCTGACGACGGCGCCCAATGCACGTCTGCTGGACGAGGGCCCTCTCGTGAGCGGACACGCAGCCAGGCTCATCCCGGGCAGCAAACGGCCAGCAAACGTCGCGCACCCCTTGGCTCAGTAGTGCGTACGCCGGGGGCCTACGTTTCCGCCGTCTCGAGCCGCTCGAGGGGCGAGAGCTCGCCGCGGGCGGCGCGGCGGGCGGCAGCGATGTGCTCGCTCGCGATCACGGCCACCACGACCGCGAGGACGAGGGCTGTCAGCGCAAGCGCCGGTATGAAGGCTCCGAGCACGCCGGCGGCGGCGCAGCCGGCGGCGCCTGCGACGCGCTTCGGGGCAAGCGTCCCGGCGACGCGCTTCCGGAAGAGTGCGAGCCCGAGCAGATAGAGCCCCGGGCCCGCCGCCACCGCTGCGATCTCGGCCGGGGAGAGCACCGACGTCGGGTGCGCAATCGCGACCTCGTCGCCGACCGCCGCGACGATCACCCCCGCGACGAGGACGACGTGGAGATACGTATAGGCGTCGCGCGCCATCTCGATTCGGCGCTCCGCCAACTCAAGCCGGCGCTGCGCGATCCGCGCGACGTAATTGAAGTAGAGCCACCAGAGCGCCGCGGTCGTCAGGAAGGCGACGGCAAACGCCGCGGCGCGGGCGACGGTGACCTCGAGCTGTGCGGTTGTTGCGCCGGTGACGACGATCGACTCACCGAGGGCGATGATCACGAACAGCTGGAAGCGCTCGGCGAAGTGCGCCGTCTCGACCTGCCAGGCGGAGGAAGGGATCCGCGTCGCGCCCGGCACCCAGTAGGTGACGATCGGCGCCGTGTAGTCGAGGGCGAGCGCCGCCAGCCAGAGCCACGGCCGCGTCGGGCTGCCGGCGATACCGCCGGCGAGCCAGAGCACGCCTGCGACGGTGAACCAGGTCAAGATCCGGCCGGCGCGGCGGCGCTCCATCGTTCCCGCCGCGGCCGATGCGAACGTGAGAAAGAGGTGGCGGCCGACCTGGATCGCCACGTAGGAGCCGGCAAACAGCAGTGCCCGGTCGTCGAAGGCCCGCGGGATTGCGATCGCGAGCAGCAGGCTCGCCAGCATGATCGCGATCAGGAGCAGACGGACCAGGACCGAGTCCGGGTCGAGCTCGTTCGTCACCCAGGTCGTGTAGTTCCACGCCCACCAGACGACGAGCAGCACGAGCGCCGCTCGCCCGGCACCGCGCCACGACAGGTCATGCAGGAGAAGATCCGAGACCTGCGTCACCGCAAAGACAAAGACGAGGTCGTAGAACAGCTCGACCGCCGTCGTCCGCTGCTCCTCGCCCTCGGCTCGAGCGCGCTGGAAACGAGCCACGACGGCAAGCCTACCCCCGGTCTCCGGTCGCACTACCCTTGACGCTGATGGGTGTACGCCGCGGAGACATCAACGACCTGGAGCTCGTCCTTGCGATCCAGCGCGAGGCGTCGCTGGCGGGTCTCGCGGAGGTGTTCCCGCCCGACCGGTTCCCGTACCCCGACCACGAGGTGCGGGAGGACCTGCGCAAGCAGCTGGAGGACTCCCGCTACATCGTCCTGATCGACGAGGACGATCGCGGCTTCACCGTGGTCGGCGACGGGTGGCTCCAGCGGCTGTACGTCCTGGAGCACGCCTGGGGCAACGGCGTCGCGGAGGCGCTCCACAGCGCCGCCCTCGAGGCGCTTCGCGAGCAGGGCGCCGCGTCGGCGTCGTTGTGGTGCCTGGCCGAGAACCCGCGTGCGCGCCGCTTCTACGAGAAGCAGGGTTGGCGGCTCAACGGGGACGAGCGGGTCGTGCCGTTTCCGCCGCACCCGCTCGACGTCGGCTACTCGATCCGCCTGCTCGGCTGAGGACCGCGCATGCGGCCGCCTGAAGCTCCGTTGCCGCTCACAACGAGACCAGCGCAACCAGGAACAGGGCGAACGCCGCCCAGGTCACCGCCAGCTGGCTCCAGTTGATCGTGAAATAGCGCCGCCGTCCCGCCTCCCAGTCCGCCGGCACGGCATCGGGATCCCAGGCCAGGATCACGTTGTAGGTCGGGGTCTTCCACACGTTGGAGACGATGAGCACACCGACGATCACGATGCCCAGGCCGATCGCCGTGAGCACGAACGACGTCGAGCCCGGATCGTCCCAGAGGAGCACGAGCGCGACGACCGGCCCGAGGGTCATGCCGCCCGACCAGGCATAGTTGAACACCTTGCCCCAGGAGTGCGCCGCGAACCGAAGGAATGCCTCCATGAAGTTCCGGAAGGCCCGGCCGTCCATCGCCGCCTGCATCGGACGCACGATCATGCACAGCCCCCCCAGGAACCCTGCTGCGAGCCCCGAGAAGAATGCCGACGCTGCGAGTGCCCATTCCTCAGCCGTCACGCCAACCCCCTGGTCGCCGACAGGGGCGCCATCGTACCCAGACTGCGCGATCATGGCCGTCATGCCATTCGTGTGAAAGACCCGAAAGGTGGCCTCATGCCCTTGATCAAGAGCGACGCACTCCCAAGCGGAAACCTGACAGGCGGGGACCACGGCGCGACCATCTCGGTCATCCTCGACGAGAGCGATCCCGGCGGCGGGCCACGGCTGCATCGCCACCCCTACGACGAGACTTGGGTCGTCATCGAGGGGCACCTCGCCTTCACCTCGGGGGACGAGCAGCTTGCCGCCGCTCCGGGCGACATCGTGATCGTGCCGCCCGACACCCCGCACAAGTTCACGAGCACCGGACCCGGTCCCTCGAAGCTTGTCTGCATCCATGCCAACCCGACGTTCGAAACCGAATGGCTCGAATGAGGACCACGACCGGCAGAATCCCATGACCGTCGACGACAACATCGAGATCGTGCGCCGGTTCGGAGACGCGCTGACGACCCGCGACTGGGCGGCCTTCCGCCGCCTCGTCGCAGAGAACTGCGAGTGGACGGACGTCCCGAGCGGGCAGACCATCGACGGGGTCGAGGCGCTCATCGACCTCTGCCGCTCCTTCACCGCGACCTTTCCCGACTTCCGCGTCGAGAGCCTGACGCTCATCGGCCAGGGCGACGTCGTGGCGAACGAGTGGAGCGGCCGCGGGACGCACGCGCCAACGGGGCGGTCGTTCGCGCGCACGGGCGTCGGGATCGTGGAGCTCCGCGACGGGAAGATCGTCCGCTACCGCGACTACTTCGACCGCCAGACGATGACCGAGCAGCTCGGCCTGGAGTGGCCCTAGAGGGCGATCCCGTCCATCGCGTGCGCGCGGGCCGGGACGTCGCGGCCGAAGCTGTCCGGATTCGTTCCCAGCCGCTCGGCGGCCTCGAGGGCGATCCGCTGGACGACGGCGGTGAGCGGGAAGACCGACAGGAGCTCGCCGGCCGCCTTGTCCTCGAGAACCCGCACCGTCACGCCGCAGGACTCTGCCGACCGGGCGACCGCGAGCAGCCGCTCCTCGCCCGGCCCGCCGCCGTTCAGGGCAACCAGCGTGTCCTTCGGCCCGACGGCGACGGATGGCCCGTGCAGGTATTGCTCGACCGCAAGGCCCGACGCGGCCACGTAGGCCGTCTCGCGGATCTTGAGCGCCCCCTCGGCCGCCGTCCACTGGTTCGGGCCGGCCCCGACGAACTCGAGCGACCGCGCGGGCGGCTCGACCCCGATCGGCGGGCCGTCCACGATCCGGGCGACGGCGCCGGGCACCGCGGCGAGCTCCAGGTCGGCCCCGAGGGCGACGGCCAGCTGCGCCAGCCGCGTCAGCGCGCCGAGGTGGCTGGCGGTGAACGCCGAGGAGCGCTCCGCGTCGACCGTCTCGATGTCGGCGCCGGGCGAGCCGCGGCCCGAGATCGAGACGACCGCGGCGCCGTCGGCGCGGGCCCGTCCGACGACGTCGGTCGTGTACAGCTTCGTACCCCGGTGGCTGAGCAGGATGAGCCCGTCGTCCGCCCCCGGCCGCGGCCCGGCCAGGGCAGCGTCCATCGCCTGCACCGGCCATGCCTCGACGCCCGCGGCCCGCAGAAACCATGCGCCGATGTTGGCCGCATGCCAGCTCGTCCCCGTCCCCGCCAGGAGGACGCGGCGGCCCCGCAGCCGCTCGGCGGCCGGGCCTACGCCTGAGTCGTCGGCGAGCAGCCGGCGCAGCTCGCCCGGCTGCGAGGCGATCGTCTCCTGCATCGCGCTTGCCATCACCGCGCGATGGTACTAGCTCCGCACCCGATACCGGATATGGGTGGCATACGGCGACTCGATCACCTCGGTGCGCTCGAACTCGAGGTCGGTGCGCCCGATCCCGTCGAAGAGCCGCTTGCCGCCGCCGAGCAGGACCGGCGCGATCGTGAGCGTAAGCTCGTCGACGACGCCCGCGTCCAGGCACTGGCGCAGGACGTCGGCGCCGCCCATGACGATGACGTTCTTCGAGCCCGCGGCATCGCGCGCCTGCCTCAACGCCTCGTCGAGGCCGCCGGTCACGAACGTGAAGGACGTGTCGCCCTTGATATCCGTCTCGCGCCCGCGGTGCGTGACCACGAAGACCGGGACGCCGAAGCCGGGATCGTCGCCCCAGCCGTCGACGACGTCGTGCATCGTCCGGCCGACGATGAAGGCGCCGCCGGACGAGAACACCTCGTCGATGTACGCCTGATCGGCCGCCGCCGGCGTGCCCCTGCCCTCGTTTCCGTACGTCCACGGGCCGCCGAACACCCAGTAGTGCAGCCGTTCGCCGCCGTCGCCAAGCCCCGCACCGCGGCGGTCGTTCGGGCCGGTGATGTAGCCGTCCATCGACATCGTGATCCCTGCGAGCACCTTCGACATGTCGAGCACCTCCTGGATCTCTGGTCGCCGTCAGGACCGGAGGGGACGCCCGAAATCATCTAGCAAGGCATCGACATAGCGCGCCCCGAGCGTCGCCGCCAGCGTCCGGTGGGCCGCGGCCGTCCCGACGACCGTCGAGCGGGCCGGGTCGAGCCCGTGGGACCGGCAGAACGCGAGCGCAAGGCCCGGGAGCGGCGGCCGGCACCAGCACCGCGGCGGGCCGCCGGGGTGCGGGCAGTCCGCGTGCTCGACCGGGCCGGGCACGGCGCCCGTGAGGGC
>JBKPMQ010000322.1:0-5257 GCA_046732235.1 Actinomycetota bacterium | reverse complement strand
CCGTAGATGCGGAACTTGCGCTCGATGAACTCGGTGTCGGCGTCGGTCCACTCGCCCTCGACGCAGTCGATCCCGAGCGACTTCACCTTGCCGCCGACGTACATGATCCCGTCGTACATCGAGTCCCCGAGGCCGGGGCCGACGTCGCCGCAGATCACCTGGCGGCCGCGCTGCATCATGAAGCCGTTCATCGAGCCGGCGCTGCCGAGGGTGATGATCGTGCCGCCCTTCTGGTCGATGCCACTGCGGGCGCCGACGCGGCCCTTGACGACGACGTCGCCGCCGCGCAGCGCCGCGCCGGTCAGCGACCCGGCGTTGCCGTCGATCACGACCACGCCGGACATCATGTTCTCGCACGCCGACCAGCCGACGCGGCCGGTGACGTGGATCTCCGGGCCGTCGATCAGCCCGCAGCCGAAGTAGCCCAGGCTGCCCTCGAACGTGATCCGGCAGCGGGTGAGGATGCCCACGCCGAGCGAGTGCTTCGAGCCGGGGTTCTGCACCGTCACGTCGGTCACGCCCTGCTCGTAGAGCAGCCAGCGGAGCTCGAGGTTGATCTGGCGCGTCGTCAGGTCGCGCGCGTCGAAGACGGCCTTCGTGCCCTCCACGTCGGAGACCTTGGGCACCTGCGCATCCGGCTCCGCCAGCCCGCGGGCGTCATAGGAGATCTGGCGTTCGCCTACCGCGTCCATACCAGCACCTCACCCTCGTAGGGGTCGTATGTGTCGATCTCACGGTCGACGATGGCGCGGATCGCGATCTCCTCCGACGCCAGCGCGACCAGGTCGTCGCTCTCGTACAGCACGAGCGGCTTCGCGGCCATCTCGTCCTTCGCCACGCCGAGCGCGTCCTTCGTGACGCAGATGTACGTGAACACGCCGTCGAGGTCCTCGAGGCTCTTGTGCATGGCCTCCTCGAGCGTCATGCCCTCGCCCATCTTCTCGGCCAGGTAGACGGCGATGATCTCGGAGTCGCACTCGGACTGGAACCGGTGGCCGGAGCGCTCCAGCCGGCGCCGCCACTGGAAGTAGTTCGTGAGCTGGCCGTTGTGCACGACCGCGACGTCGGCGAACGGGTACGCCCAGTAGGGGTGGGCCCCCGAGATGTCGACGTCCGACTCGGTCGCCATGCGGACGTGGCCGATCGCGTGCGTGCCGGTGAAGTCGGCCAGGTCGTACTGGTCGGCCACCGTCTCGGCGTCGCCCAGGTCCTTCACGATCTCGAGCGAGTGGCCCAGCGAGAGCACCTCGCAGCCGGGCACGTCCTCGAGGTAGTCGGCCAGCTGCTTCAGGTCGCCGTCGTAGTGCAGCACCGCCCGGTAGGCGTAGTCGGTCTCGTCCTCGACGGACTCGATCGTGGCGCCAAGCTCGCGCATGCGCGCCTCGACCTCGCCGCGATGACGCTGGAGCCGCTCGGAGAAGTCGAAGTCGCGCGGGTCGTTCGCGTCGGCGAGCTTGTAGCGGACGACGACCGGGTGGGCGGCAGGCCCGAAGAGGGCGTAGCCGGTCGAGTCGGGGCCCCGGTGCTTCATCGACTGGAGCATGCGGGTCATGTCCCGGCCGATGTCCTGAGCGCCGTCCCGATAGATGATTCCTGCAATTCCGCACATACGGTGTGCCTTTCGGGCTTGAGCGGCGATTCCGCTTGGTGAGCGAGGTTGCGGGGGAAATGCTACCCCCGGGCGGGGTGACCTCCAATGTCCGATCGAACATACTTCATTCCGGCCGGTGGAAGGCGGTCGTCCCGTGCACGGCGCGCATGAACCGCCCCTCGAGCGGGAGCTCGAACCGCACCCGCTCGGGGCTCCACTCGGGCTCGCCGAGCCGGAAGCTCCCGTCATCAAGCGGCCTGAGCGGGCTCGCCTCACCCCAGGCGACGCCCACCGGCCGGCCGTCGCGCGTCCCGACGGCGAGCGTTGTCGCCCACGGGTTGTGTGACCGGTAGAGGCCGCAGATGGGGCGCAGGTCCTCCGGCGGCTCGGGGTCGAGCGCGACCGCTGCGGCGGGGTCGTCGAGACCCGTGAGGGCGGGGTCGGGGACATCGCCGCCCACCGCGAGTCGGAGCGCGTGCTCGGCGAGGGGCTTCGACCCGGTCTTCCCGTTCACGACCGCCGCCGCGCAGACGCCGGCCTCCACGTCGCACCAGAGCTGGGCCCGGAACCCGACCGTGCTCCCGCTGTGGCCGACCCAGCGGCGACCGCCGACCGTCCGGAGCATGACGCCGTAGCCGTACCAGCAGTCGTCCTCGGGGTCCTCGACGACCGGCGTCGCCATCCGCTCGGCGACCGCGTCGCCGGCCAGGAGGCTGCGCCCGTATGCGGCCAGGTCCTCGACCGTGGCGCACACGCTGCCGTCGCCGCCGCGGTACTCGACCCACGTCGCGGGCGCGAGCGCGTCGCCCAGCCGCCACGGCCGGGTGTCGTCGCAGGGCTCGTGGCCGGCGGCGAGCCGCGGCCGCACGGCGATCGTCGTGAGCGGCTCGGTGCTCGTGAGCCCGAGCGGCTCGATGATCTCGCGCCGGTACGTCTCGGCGAACGGCTCGCCGGTCAGCCGCTCGAGGAGGTAGCCGAGCGCCTGGTAGCCGACGTTCGAGTACCAGAAGCCGGAGCCGACCGGCGCCCGGGCGGTGGCGGCCAGCATGAGCACCTCCGCCGCCGGGCTGGGCGGGTCGCCCAGGCTGCAGATGATCCCGCCGGTGTGGCTGAGGAGGTGGTGGACGGTGATGCCGTCGAACGGGAACCATGGCAGCGCCGTCCGCATGTCCGCCTCGAGGTCGAGCCGCCCCGCCTGCCACTGGCGCAGGAGGCAGGATGCCGTGAAGGACTTCGAGATCGAGCCGATCTCGAACAGCGTGCCCTGGTCGACCGGCTTCCCGGCGGCCGGATCGGCGTGCCCGTAGTGCCCGGCCCAGAGGATGCGCTCGCGGTCGGCGACGGCCACGGCCGCCCCGGGCGTCGCCCCCGCCGCGATCAGCCTCGCGGCGAGGGCGTCGACCCGCCCAAACGGCCCGGACGACGGCCCGGCCTCATGAATAAAAGGGGTCTGACCCCGTTTATTCACTACGGCAGGACGTCGAGGTACTCCTTGACGTCCCAGTCAGACACCTCTGCGCAGTACCGCTCCCACTCGTCTCGCTTGTAGTGCTCGAAGACGCGCAGCATCTCGCCGGGCATGGCGGACTTCACGACCTCGTCCTCGTCCAGCGCCTGGAGGGCCTCGCCGAGGGTCATCGGGACGCGCCGCACCTGCTTGCCGGCGGCGATGGCCTCGTAGATGTTGCCCTCCTCGGGATCGCCCGGATCGAGCTTGCGGTTGATGCCGTCCTCCATCGCGATCGTGAGCGCGCCGAGGCCCAGGTACGGGTTCACCGACGCGTCGACCGAGCGGTACTCGAACCGGTCGGGCGAGGACACGCGCAGGGCGGTCGTGCGGTTCTGGTAGCCCCAGTCGGCGAACACCGGCGCCCAGAACCCGGTCTCCCAGAAGCGGCGGTACGAGTTCACCGTCGGCGCCGTGATGCACGTGAGCGCGCGCAGGTGCTCGAGGATGCCGCCGATCGCGTTCAGGCCGAGCTGCGACGGCATGCGCGGGTTGTCGCCCTCGGGCAGGAACAGGTTCTCGTCGCCCTTCCACAGCGAGAGGTTCGTGTGGCACCCGTTCGCCGACACGCCCATGAACGGCTTCGGCATGAAGCACGGGAAGGCGCCCAGCTCGCGCCCGACGGCCTTGCAGACCTGCCGGAAGGTGGTCAGGTTGTCGGCGGTGAGCTCGGCCCGGTCGAAGCCGAAGTTGAGCTCCACCTGGCCGGGGGCGTCCTCGTGGTCGCCCTGGATCATGTCGAGGCCGAGCGCGCCCGCGTACTCGATCACCTTGTGGATGATCGGCTGGAGCTCGGAGAACTGGTCGATGTGGTAGCAGTAGGGCTTGGTCTTGCCCTCGACCGACGGCGTGCCGTCCGGGTTCAGCTTGAGCCACATCATCTCGGGCTCCATGCCGGCGCGCAGGTGCATCCCGGTGCGCGACTCGAGGTCGGCCTGGATGCGGCGCAGGTTGCCGCGGCAGTCGGAGGTCAGGACGGCGCCGGGGCCGTCGAGATCCTCGCGGTTGCGGAAGCACGTGCACCAGACGCGCGCGACCTTGCGGTCCCAGGGAAGCACCGCGAACGTCTCCGGCTCGGGCACCCCGACCAGTTCCCACGCCTCCGGGCCGTACCCGATGTAGTCGCCGTGGCGGTCGACGAACAGGTTGGCCGTCGAGCCGTACACCAGCTGGAAGCCCTTCTGGGCGATGGTCTCCCAGTGGTTGGCGGGGACGCCCTTGCCCATGATCCGGCCCGTGACCGAGACGAACTGGTAGTAGATGTAGGTGATGCCCTCGGCGTCGATGCGGCGGCGGACGTCCGCCACCAGATCCGATCGCCCCGGGGCCTCGACGAACTGGTCGAGGTCGCTCACGGATTCCTCCTTGGTCGTGGGCCGCCCGCCGGCAGGGTCGGCTCGCGGTTTGGCAGAGCGGAGGCTACGTAACGCGCGAGCGCCGTACAAGTGGCAGGTGACGACACTCTTTCGCCCCCGGGACAGTCCGCCGCGGCCGAACCGGGGTCAGACCCCGAACGGCGGCTGTTGCACGTTCGTGACGCATTTTGCGTGGGGTCTGACCCCGTCGTCAGTTCTCGATCGGCGTCTCGGAGCGGTTGCCCCACTCGTTCCAGGAGCCGTCGTAGACCGCCGCGTCGGGGCCGCCGGCGAGCGCCAGCGCATTCGCGACGGCCGTCGCGGACACGCCGCCGTTGCAGTAGACGACCACCGGCCGGTCGATCCGCCCGACGTCGATCCCGGCATCTTCGAACGCCTGGCGCAGCTCGTCCGGCGCCCGGAACGCGCCGTCGTCCACGAGCAGCCCGCGGTAGGGGACGTTGACCGCGCCGGGGATGTGCCCATGGCGGCGGGCGTGGCTCTCGATCCCCGCGTACTCGTCGTGCGCCCGGGCGTCGATCACGAGCACGTCGCGGTCGAGTGCGGCCTTCATCTCCTCGAGCGTCCACAGGGTCGGGCGGCGGGCGCCGGCGCGGTAGGGCGGGTCGGCCGGGGCCAGCGTCTCGTCGCCCTCGCGCAGCTCGTATCCGGCGGCGGTCCACGCGCCCAGGCCGCCGTCGAGCACGTGCGCGCGGGCGTGTCCGTAGGTGCGCAGCGCCCACACGACCCGGCCCGCGAGCACGTTGCGGTAGACGTCGTAGGCGACGACGGTCGCGTCGTTGG
>JBKPMQ010000321.1:0-6753 GCA_046732235.1 Actinomycetota bacterium | reverse complement strand
ACCATCTGCTGGTAGTAGTGGTTGTGGAAGTTGCCGCCGCCGATCACGGCCGCCCCGGCGAAGGCGAGCCAGAGCACCCCGAGCAGTGGCCACCTGCGCCAGCCCGCGATTGCGATCAGCGCCAGCGCGCCCAGGCCGCGGGCCGCCGGCCCCGCCGAGTCCCACGCCTGGTCGAGCCGGGTGCGGACGGAGCCCGTGAGGATCGAGTCGGCCTGGTCGCGGTAGGTCACCATCGCGTACCACCAGTCGTGGAAGCTCTGCGCCGTCGCGGCGGCCACGGCGACCGGCACGAACGCCGCAGCCACGAGCGCCGCCGCGGGCGCGATCCCGGCCCGCCGCCGCGTCCAGACCAGATACACCGCCGCGGCCGCCCCCGCGTCGAAGGCAGACTGCTTCACGAGCACGGCGCAGCCGGTCAGGAGCCCGGCGGCGACGAGCCACCCCGGAGCGCGCCGCTCGAGGTAGAGGACGAAGGCCAGCAGCGAGGCCACCGCGAACAGCGACGCGAGCAGCTCGCCGGACAATGTGAACGATTCAATGAACGGGGACGCGCCGACGGTTGCCATCGCCAGGCCCGCGATGGTTGCGGGTATCCTCCCCGCCAGCCTGGCGGTGAGGACCATGGTCAAGCCCACCACCAGCGCCGCCGCGACCGCCGCAAGCGCTCGTAACGCCTCCGCGGAGCCGCCATCCACATGGAGCATCGCCCGAAAGATGATCAGCAGTCCCTGCGGGCGATCGACCCAGGCGCCCTGGTACAGAACGGCGCCGTGACTCCAGAGCCGGGCCACCTCGGCATATCCGCCCTCGTCCGCGGTCAGCGGCGTGTGCAGGAACGGCAGGCGGGCGAGCAGGGCGAGCAGCATCGCGGCGCCCAGGGCGAGCGCGGGGGCCCGCCCCGGCGCGACATCGACCGGCCCACGGCGGCGCTCGCGGCGGTCGCGTTCGCCGTCGCCCTCCTCGCGCAGGTGCTCACGTTCGGCGTGTCGCTGACGCCGGACCGCTACGTCCTGGTGCTGCTGGCTCCCGCGCTCGTGCTCGGGCGGGGCCGCCGGTTCCTGCTCGATTTCGTCCCCTTCGTGGCGCTGATCGTGCTGTACGAGGAGTCTCGCGGAATCGCGCACAGCCTGCACCCGACCCCGTTCTACCGGCCCCAGCTCGACGCCGAGAGGTTCCTCTTCTTCGGGCACGTCCCGACCGTCAGCCTGCAGGACTGGCTGTGGACCGGGAGCCTGCACTGGTACGACCAGTTCCTGTCGTTCATGACCCGGGTGCACTTCATCGTGCCGCCGACGCTCGCCTTCTGCCTGTGGCTGAAGCGGCGGGCGCTCTACTACCGGTTCGCGGCGACGCTGCTCGTGCTCTCGTACGCCGGCGCGTTCACGTTCTGGCTCTTCCCGGCGGCACCGCCGTGGGCCGCGTCGTTCAAGGGGCTGCTCCCGCCGCTCGCGAACCCCGCGGGAACGCAGGCGGCCACCTCGCCGCTGCCCACGGACTCGGGGCCGCTCTACCACCTCGTGTCGGACAACCCGTACGCCGCCATCCCGTCGCTGCACGAGGGGTACGCGATGCTGGTGTTCCTGACGGTCGTGCTCCTGGCCTGGAACACCCGATGGCGATGGTCGGTCCTCGGCGTCGCCCTGCTGTACCCGATCATCCAGTCGATCGCGGTCGTGTACACCGCCAACCATTACGTGGTCGACCTGCTGATCGGCGCCCTCTACGCGACCGTGGCCGTGTTCGGCATGCAGCGGCTTTGGCGGCGGCTGGGATGGCCCGAGTGAGCGACACGCTGGTCGCCGCCCCGGCCGCGCCGGAGCCGGCGCCCGAGTCCGGCCTGCGCGCGCTGCTGGCGTCGATGCGCTACCCGCTGACCGTCTTCGCGGTCAGCCGCGTCGCGGTGTACGCGCTCCTGGCGACGGCGGGGTGGACATCGCGGGTGCCGCGCGAGTCGGGCCTCTCCTACCACGGGCTCTTCGCCCCGCTCGGACAGTGGGACGCCGTCTGGTACGGCTGGATCGCCGAGCACGGGTACGACCCCGCGATCGGCCACGGGAACGCGGCGGCGTTCTTCCCGCTGTATCCGCTCGGGTGGCGGGTCGTCAGCGTCCTGCCGGGGCCGATGGCGCTGTGGGGCAGCCTGCTCTCCTCGGCCCTGTTCGCCGCAGCGCTGTGCCTGCTCTACGCCGTCACCCAGCGCCGCTACGACGAGCGGCTGGCGCGGCGCACCGTGCTCTACCTGGCGATCTTCCCGCTCACGTTCGTGTTCGCGCTGCCCTACGCCGAGAGCCTGTTCCTGCTGCTGGCCCTGGCCGCATTCGTGCTCACCTGGTACGGCCGCTGGTGGTGGGGCTCGGCGGTCGGCGCCCTGGCGGTGCTCGCCCGGCCGGTCGGGATCGCGCTCGTCCCCGCCCTGGCCTGGCGCCGGTACAAGACCGAGGGCCTGCGGTGGCGGGCGTACCTGCCGCTCCTCCTCATGCCCGCCGCCGAGCTCGCGTTCTTCCTCTACCTGGGCTGGCGCACCGGCAACTTCATGGCCAACCCGGACGCCCAGGAGCGGGGCTGGGGCCGCGGCGTCTCGATCCTGCCCTGGGTGGTCGTGCACACGCTCTGGCACGACGTGATCGAGGGCGGGCACCTGCGCTTCCTGATCCACATCGCCTTCACGCTGCTCTGGTGCGGGCTCTTCTACAAGGCGTGGCGGATGCGGATGTCCGGCGAGTACCTGATCTTCGCCGCGCTGGCCGTGCTCCTGCCGACGAGCGGCGGGCTGCTGGTCTCGATGGGCCGCTTCGGCATGGTGGCGTTCCCGCTCTTCTGGGCGCTCGCGAGCCTCGGCGAGGACGAGCGCATCGACACGCTCGTGAAGACGAGCTTCCCGCTGCTGCTGGGGGCGCTCGTGATGATCACCTACACGGCGCGCACGTTCACGCCCTGACCGCGGCGGCGGGCGCGAGCAGGTAGTGCACCGCCAGGTTGGCGTGCTCGCCGAAGGGGGCGATCGCCTCGCGCACGCGCGCCTCCGGCCAGATGTCGTCCTCCGAGAACCAGCGCGCGACCGCCTTGCGGACGCCCAGATCGCCGGGCGCGAAGGCGTCGGGGCGCCCGAGGCAGCGGGCCAGGAACCAGTCGACCGTCCAGCCGCCGATCCCGGGCAGCGCGGTCAGGTGCTCGCGCACCTGTGCGTCGTCGAGACCGGTCAGGTCGAGGTCGGCCTCGGCGAGTGCGGCGATCGACCGCATCTTGGCCCGCGACAGGCCGAGCCCCTCGAGGTCGGCGCCGGCCACATCCTCCTGGCCGGGGAAGCGCCACACCTCGACGCCGTCGAGCTCGTGTCGGCGGCCGAGCCTGCGCACGAACCGGCTGCGCATGGCGCAGGCCGAGTGCAGCGATACCTGCTGGGCGGTCACCGACGTCACCAGCGACTCGAACGGGTCGTAGACGAGCGGCGGCCGGAAGCCCGGAGCCCGTGCGGCGATGTTCGGGTGGGCGCGCGCGAACGCGTCGAGGTCGAAGCCCGCGCCCAGGATGTGCAGCACCTCCGCCTCGTCGCGCGCGCCGGTCGGGCGGTCGCTCTCGACCCCGTCGGCGGAGAGGCGCACGACCGCGCCGGAGCGCAGCACCCGGTAGTAGCCGTCGTCGTGCCAGACGCTCGCGGCGTCGCGCCCGAACGTCCGGAAACGGAACGTCGAGCGGTGGAAGTCGTAGGGCTCCGGGAGCGCGATCGGCACTCCGGGCACCCTAGTGCCCGCCACCGGTAGGGTTGGCGCCATGCCTGACAGACTCCTTTCCCTGCTCGGCCGCCTCGACGCGGCCACCGGCGTCTCCGGCGACGAGTCGGCGGTCGCCGAGGTGATCGCCGACGAGCTCGCCGGCCACCACGACTCCCATGAATCCGACCCGCTCGGGAACCACTTCTTCACCCGCGCCGGAAACGAGGGCGCGCCCACCGTGATGCTGTGCGCACACATGGACGAGCTCGGATTCGTCGTCCAGCACGTCGAGGACGAGGGCTTCGTCCGCATCGCCCCCGTCGGCTACCACGACGACCGCATGGTCATCGACCAGGATTTGCGCATCCACGGGCGAAAGGGCCCGGTCGACGGGGTCACGGGCGCCAAGCCCGCCCACGTCCTCCCGCCCGAGGAGGCGAAGAAGGCCATCCCGCTCGCGGAGATGTTCATCGACGTCGGGACGACGAGCCGGGCCGAGACCGAGGAGCTGGGCGTGCGCGTCGGCGACCTCGTCACGTTCGCCCGCCCGGCGGGCGTGCTGAACGGGACGCGGGTCTTCACCGGCAAGGCGGTCGACGACCGGTCGGGCTGCGCGGTCATGATCGAGGTGATGCGGCGGCTGGGGTCGGACGTCGCGGCAACGGTGTGCGCCACGGCAGCCGTGCAGGAGGAGCTCGGCATCCGGGGCGCCGGCCCGGCCGCCCTGCACGTGAAGCCGGACGTCGCGCTCGCGATCGACGTAACGCTGTGCGGCGATACGCCGGGGGTGGAGCTCTCGCGCCTGCCGATCAAGCTGGGCGCGGGGCCCGCGATCAAGTACTTCGACTGGGCGCCCGCGGCGGGCTTCGGCACGGCCGTGCCGCGAAGGCTGACCGACCGCCTCGAGCGGGTCGCCGAGAGCGCCGGGATCGTGTACCAGCGCGAGGTCCTGCTGGGCGGCGCGACCGACGCGTACGGCATCCAGCTCTCAGGGACGGGCGTGCTGACCGGATGCATCTCGATCCCGTCGCGCTACATCCACTCGGCGGTGGGCTGCGTGCACATCGACGACGTCGACAAGGCGGCCGACCTCGTCGTCGCCTTCATCGCCGACATCAGCGCGAACGGCCTGCCGGAATAGCCCGGTGGGCTACCGCGTCGTCGACGCCGCGGAGCTCGCCGCCGCCCCCGGGCCGCACCCGGCGGCGAGCGCCTTCGACAGGGGCGTCGGCGCCGCGCTCGGCGTGCGCCGGTTCGGGATCTACCAGGTCGAGCTGCCGCCGGGCGCGGAGACGGTGGCGCACGACCACACGGCCGACGGCGCCGAGGACGTCTACGCAGTGATCCGCGGCAGCGGCGCCGTGCTCGTGGACGGCGAGGAGGTGCCGGTGCGCGCGGGGATGTTCGTCGCGGTGGAGCAGGACTCCACCCGCCAGGTCCGCGCCGGCCCCGACGGCGTCGTCTTCATCGCGGTCTGCCGATAGACGGAGGCTGTGCGCCGATGCATAAGAGGGGTCAGACCCCGTTTATTCAACACCGGTGTTGGCCCTTGACCGGCTGAGGCCCGGGGAGGTCGCGTGTGCACCCCAAAAAGGGCTGACCCGTTCTCATTGCCGATGCATAAAAGGGGTCAGACCCCGTTTATTCAACGCCTGAATAACCGGTGCCTGGCACCGGATATTCACCGGTGTTGGCCCTTGACCGCCCCGGAGAGGTCGCGTGCACGCCAAAGGGCTGACCCCTTCTGATTGCCGATGCATAAAAGGGGTCTGACCCCGTTTATTCAACGCCTGAATAACCGGTGGCTGGAACCGGATATTCACCGCCGTTTGCGCTCTTAAGCGGCGAGGCCCGGAGCCGGGCTCCGGGCCTCTCACCGACGTTACTGGTGCCCCGGTGGGGGCTCATGGGGGAGCCTGCTCCCCCCATGTGTTTACATCATGTCGGGCATTCCGCCCCCGCCCATCGGAGCCTTCTCCTTCTCCGGGGCCTCGGCGACGACAGCCTCGGTGGTGAGGATGTTCTTGCCGATCGATGCGGCGTTCTGCAGCGCCGAGCGCGTGACCATGGCCGGGTCGATGATGCCCGACTGGACCATGTCCACGACCTCCCCCGAGTCGACGTTGAGGCCGAAGCCGGACTTGGCCGACCGGACCTCGTTCACGACGACCGAGCCCTCCAGGCCGGCGTTCTCGGCCAGCTGGCGGAGCGGCTCCTCGAGGGCGCGCACGACGATCTGCGCGCCGGTGCGCTCGTCGCCCTCGAGCTTCGAGGCGCCGACGGCCTTGATGGCGTGCAGCAGCGCCACGCCACCGCCCGGGACGATGCCCTCCTCGAGGGCGGCCCGGGTGGCCTGCAGCGCGTCCTCGACGCGGTGCTTCTTCTCCTTCATCTCGGTCTCGGTGGCGGCGCCCACCTTGACCACCGCGACGCCGCCGGCCAGCTTGGCCAGCCGCTCCTGCAGCTTCTCGCGGTCGAAGTCGGAGTCGGTGGTCTCGATCTCGGACTTGATCTGCTTGATCCGGCCCTTGATCCCCTCGCTGTCGCCGGCACCGTCGATGATCGTGGTCGAGTCCTTGTCGACGACGACCTTGCGGGCCTTGCCGAGCTGCGAGAGCGTGGTGTTCTCGAGCTTGAGGCCCATCTCCTCGGTGATGACCTCGCCGCCGGTGAGGATGCCGATGTCCTCGAGCATCCGCTTGCGGCGGTCACCGAAGCCCGGCGCCTTGACGGCGACGGCGGTGAACGTGCCGCGCAGCTTGTTGACGACGACCGTCGCGAGCGACTCGCCCTCGACGTCCTCGGCCACGATCAGCAGCGGCCGGCCGTTCTGGATGACCTGCTCGAGCACGGGCAGGAGGTCCTTCACCGCGCCGATCTTCTGGTTGGCGATGAGGATGTACGGGTCGTCCAGCACCGCCTCCATGCGCTCGGAGTCGGTGATCATGTACGGGGACAGATAGCCCTTGTCGAACTGCATGCCCTCGGTGAACTCGAGCTCGAGGCCGAAGGTCTGGCCCTCCTCGACGTTCACGACGCC
>JBKPMQ010000320.1:0-19725 GCA_046732235.1 Actinomycetota bacterium | reverse complement strand
GGCGAGGGCCGCCGCGCCCGGGTCGTGCTCGACGGCTTCGACGCGACGTTCGAGTCCGGGCGAATGACGGCGCTCACGGGACGGTCGGGGTCGGGCAAGAGCACGGTGCTCCGGCTCCTGGCCGGGATGGAGCATCCGAGCTCGGGCGAGGTGATCGTGCTCGGCGAGGCCGTAGGCGGGCTCGACCGGGCGGCCGCGGCCGCGTTCCGGCGTCGCCACGTGGCGGTGGTCGCCCAGGAGGCCGGCCTCGTCGACTACCTGTCCGCCACGGAGAACGTCACCCTCGCGATGGCCATGCGCGGCCTCGGCGAGGGCGAGGAGGCCCTGGAGACGGCGGCGACCTGGCTCTCCCGCGTCGGCCTGGGCCACCGTCTCGAGCACCGGGTGGCCCGGCTCTCGGCCGGCGAGCGCCAGCGCGTGGCCATCGCCCGCGCGCTCGCGTGCGAGCCCGACCTGCTCCTCGTCGACGAGCCGACGTCCCGGCTCGACCAGGTGAACGCCGCCGTCGTGGGCCGGATGCTCGCGGACGCCGCCCGCCTGCACGGGGCCACCATCGTCTGCGCCACCCACGACCCGCTCGTGACGGAGCAGGCGGACGTCGTCATGCCGCTCGAGGCCGAGTCGCCCGTCGGCGCTTGACCGGTTCCCGACCTGGCCGGATGATAGGGGCGGGTGTCAAGGAAGCATCTCCGATTCGCCGTCCTCGCGGCGTCCGTCGTTGCCGTCGCGCTGGCGGCCGGGCCGGCCTTCGCGGCCACGAACCTGCTCCCCAACGGCGGGTTCGAGAACTCCGGGGCGGGCACGCTCGCGGGCTGGAAGGGCGTCCGCGCGGCGCTCACGCTGCGGCCTGACGGCCGCGGTGGCGGCCACGCCGCCCGGGTCGCACGCACCACGGGCAGGACCTACTCGATCGTCGCCAGTCCCAACCCCGCGCCCACGGCCGCCGGCAGGCTCTACCGCGCCCGCGGCTACGTGCGCTCCGGCCGGCCCGGGCGCACCGTGTGCCTGAAGCTGCTCGAGATGACGCCCCGCGGGCGCATCGCCGGGCAGCACTCTGGATGCCTCAAGCCGACACGAGCGTGGCGCGCATTCCCGGCGGTGAGCTACACGGCCAAGCACGCGGGCGACGCGATCGCGTTCCGGGTCGTGCAGACGTCGCGGGCAACCGCCGGCGACAGCTTCCAGGTCGACTCGCTCAGCCTCACGGCGCCCTCGGACGACGGCCGGGCGCCGGCCGCGCCGACGGGCCTCACTGCCCAGGCCGCGTCGCAGACGAAGGTCGCGCTCGCATGGCATGCCTCCACCGACAATCGGGCGCTCGCCGGGTACACGATCTACCGCGGCGGCGCCTTCCTGGCCACGGTCTTCGGGACGCGGACGACCTACACCGACAAGACCGCCAAGCCCGGCAAGACGTACCGCTATGCCGTCGACGCCTTCGACGCGTCCGGCAACCGGTCGCCGCGCACGGCCCAGGTCACGGTGATCATGCCCGCGGCGGGCGATCCGATCATCGCCGCCGCCGGCGACATCGCCTGCGACCCGACGTCCGCCGCCTTCAACGGCGGGCAGGGCACGGGGTCGGCGTGCGAGCAGATGGCGACGTCCGACATCATCCAGAACGACCCCAGGATCGCCGCGGTGCTCACCCTGGGCGACGAGCAGTACGGCTGCGGCGGGTTCTCCGCGTTCCAGGCGTCGTTCGACCCGTCCTGGGGCCGCTTCAAGGCAAAGATCCACCCGGTGCCCGGCAACCACGAGTACCAGACGGGCGGCGGCAGCGACTGCGCGCCGAACGCGACCGGGTACTTCCGCTACTTCGGCTCCGCCGCCGGAAACGCGCAGGGCGACTATTCCTGGAACATCGGCGCATGGCACATGATCGCGCTGAACGGCGAATGCGCCGAAGTGGGTGGGTGCGGCCCGGGGTCTCCCCAGGGCCAGTTCCTCCAGTCGCACGTGGGGACGAGCAAGTGCACGCTCGCCTACTGGCACGAGCCCTACTACAACGGCACCACCAGCATGAGCTCGAACTACGCCTACTTCTGGCAGACGCTGCGAGCCGCGCGCGCGGACATCGTCCTGAACGGCCACATCCACACATACGCCCGCTTCGCCCCGCAGGACGCGAACGGCAACGTCGACGCCGCCGGCGTGCGGGAGTTCATCGTGGGGACGGGCGGCGAGGACCACGGCTCGATGAACGGGTCGACGAACGTCCAGGACAGCGCCGGCGGCGCGTTCGGCGTGCTCGAGCTGACGCTGCACCCCGCGAGCTACAGCTGGAACATGATCTCGACGACCGGGGCCGTGCTGGACTCGGGCACGGCCGGCTGTATCTGAGTCCTAATCCTTCCGGCCCGTGATGGCGAGCCGCAGGCCGAGCCCGATCAGCACCACCCCACCGGCCCCCGCGAACGCCTCGAGCCGTCCCCGTGAGCGGGCGATCCAGTTGCGGGCCGCGCCGGCGGCGATCGCCCAGGCGCTGTCGGAGAGCACGCCGATGGTGAGAAAGAGCCCGCCGAGGACAAGCAGCTGCATGGGGACGTGGCCGCGGGAGGGGTCGGCGAACTGGGGCAGGACGACGGTGAAGACGATGACGGCCTTGGGGTTCGTGAGCCCGACGACGAACCCCTCGCGCACGATCCGGCGCGTGCCCTTCGGCACCTCGGTCGCGTCGCGCAGCCGGGCGAGGCCGTGGCGGTCGCGGAGCATGCGGACGCCGAGCACCAGCAGGTAGGCGGCCCCGATCAGCTTGACGACGGTGAAGACGGCGTCGGAGCGCTCGACCAGCGCCCCGAGGCCGAGAGCCACGAGGACGGCCTGCACCATCACGCCGCCCGTGTTCCCGATCACGGTCGCAAGGGCCGCCCGCCGCCCCAGCGCCACGCCCCGGCTGACGACGAAGAGCACGCTGGGGCCGGGCACGACGATCAGCACGAATGCTGTGATCGCGAACTCGAGCAGGTGGTCACCGGGAGGCATGCGCGCCGACTCTACCGGCCGCCGTGAATAAAAGGGGCCTGACCCCGTTTATTCATGGGGCGACAGGTTATTTCCGGAACATGGAAAGTCGCGTAGCCCGAATTACCACAATCTGGCTCCAGAAGCGCGATCTCTAACAGTCTCCTTACGCGTCAAGGCGCGGCGGCTGCCGATGGATGGGGTCGCTGAACGTTCGAAGCACCATCTCTACGGGGGTCATCCATGGGGGGAGAGTCAGTCGCAGTCGCCGCGCCGTCGTTCGACGAGGCCATCGGCGCGCGAACGGCGAAGATCGGCATCATCGGCCTCGGATACGCCGGGCTGCCGCTGGCGACCGGGTTCGCCGGCGCAGGCTTCGAGGTGCTCGGCATCGACCTCGACCCCGACCGGGTCGACGCCGTCAACGCGGGCCGGTCGTATCTGACCGATCTGAGCGACGCCGACCTCGCCGCCCTCGACGGGCGCGTCTCGGCCGCCACGACATACGACCGCGTCGGCGAGGCCGCCGCCTTCATCATCTGCGTCCCCACCCCGCTCTCGAAGACACGCACCCCCGACCTGTCCTACGTCGTCGCCGCGCTCGAGTCGGTGGCGCGACGGCTCGTGCCCGGCCAGCTCGTGATCCTCCAGTCCACCACGGTCCCCGGCACGACCGACGAGCTCGTCGTCTCGACGCTCGAGCGGGCGACGGGCGGGACCGTCGGCCGCGACTTCTTCGTCGGCTACGCGCCGGAGCGGGTCGACCCCGCCAACACCGCCGGCTGGAACCTGCACACGACACCCAAGCTGATTTCCGGCGTCACCGAGGAGTGCGCCCGGCGCACGGCCCTCCTGTTCGAGCAGGTGTGCGAGACCGTCATCGCGTGCGGTTCCACCCGCGTGGCCGAGCTCGCGAAGCTCTACGAGAACACCTTCCGCCAGGTGAACATCGCACTCGCGAACGAGCTCGCGCTGATGTGCCAGCGGCTCGGCGTGTCGGCGTGGGAGGTCATCGACGCCGCCGCCACCAAGCCCTTCGGGTTCCTGGCCCACTATCCCGGCCCCGGCCTGGGGGGCGACTGCATCCCGGTCGTTCCGCACTTCCTGTCCTACCGCCTGCGCGAATGCGGCTACCAGACGCGCATGATCGACGCGGCCCACGAGATCAACACCGCCATGCCCGGGTTTGTCGTCGACCTGGTCACCCGGGCGCTGAACGACCGCGGCATGGCCGTGCGCGACGCCCGCATCCTCCTGTGCGGCGTCGCCTACAAGCCGAACGTCTCGGATCTGCGCGAGTCGCCCGCGCTCGTCATCTTCGAGCAGCTCCAGCGCCGCGGCGCCCAGATCGCCTACTCCGACCCACACGTCGCCAGCGTCACCGTCGGCGACTACGTCTACTCGTCGACGCCGTGGGACTCGGGGATCGTCCGCAGCGCCGACGTGGTCGTGATGCTGACGCCGCACGACGAGTTCCTGGCCGCGCCGCACTGGGAGGCCGCCGCGACGGTCGTCGACACCCGCAACGTGGTCGCGTCCGGCGTGGGCGTCCACCGGCTGTGAGTGTCCGCCCCGACCCCCGGCGGCCCTCGGCCGCGGGCCGCCTGTTCCAGGTCGGCTGCCTCGCCTACGGGCTCGCCGTCGCCTACGACAGCGCCCGCAAGCGCCGCGTCGACGCGCTCGCGACCGAGCAGGTCGACGTCCTCGAGCCCGAGCCGGAGATCGCCCCCGAGCCCGACGTCGCCTCGGCGGCCGAGCCCGAGCCAGCGCCGGACATCGTCGAGGCGCCCACGTCCGTTCCGGCCCCCGATCCCGAGCCGGTCGCCTGGCCGCAGCCGCGGCCGCGCCTCGCCCTCGTGCCCGAGTTCCCGGCGGCGCGCGACACGGAGGCGGCAGAGGAGCGGGAGCAGCCCACCTCGGCGGCGGGCGCCGTCGTCTTCGAGCCGATCGACGAGAGCCGCGCCGGCCTGCCCGAGGGCCTGCGGAACTCGCTCTGGGCCCGGGCCGCGATCCGCGTGCTCCAGGCCGTCTGCATCGCCTACAGCGCCGCCCTCCTCTACGTCGTCTGGCTCGCCAAGGACATCACCATCGCCTCGCTCACGCGCGACCCGGTGTTCGGCGGCTACTCGGCCCTCGTCACCCTCTACGTGCTCGCCCGGTTCTCGCTCGCGCCGCTCTACCGGCCGACGCCGGACACCGGATTCCGGCCGTCCTGCTCGATCGTCATCCCCGCGTTCAACGAGGAGGGCTGCATCGAGGCCACGATCGACGCCTGCTTCTCGGCCGACTACCCGGCCGACCGGATCGAGGTCGTCGTCGTCGACGACGGCTCCAGCGACCGCACCTGGGAGCGAATGCTGGCCGCGCGCGAGCGGCACCCGTCGCTGCTCTGCGTCCAGTTCTCGCAGAACCGGGGCAAGCGGGCCGCGATGGCCGAGGGCATCCGCCGCTCGAGCGGGGAGATCTGCGTGTTCATCGACTCCGACTCGGTGATCGAGCCGGACGGCCTGGCCCACATCATGGCGGACTTCCGGGACGACGAGGTCGGCGCCGTCGTCGGCACCGCGGACGTGATGAACAAGGCCCAGAACCGGATGACCAAGATGCAGCAGGTGCGCTACTTCGTCGCCTTCCGGGTCGTGAAGGGCTCGGAATCGGTGTTCGGCGCCGTCACCTGCGCGTCCGGCTGCTTCTCCGCCTACCGGCGCTCGGCGCTGCTCGCGATCCTGACCCGGTGGGAGAGCCAGCGCTTCCTGGGCCGGCCGGCCACCTATGGCGACGATCGTGCGCTCACCAACTACATCCTCCGCGACCACAAGGTCACCTACCAGTCGAACGCGCGCAGCCACACGCTGGCGCCGGAGACGCTCAAGGGCTTCCTGATCCAGCAGATCCGCTGGCGCAAGAGCTGGCTGCGCGAGTCGCTCCACGTCGTGCGGTTCATGTGGCGCAAGCACCCGATCGCCGCTGCGCTCACCTACCTGGGCGTGTTCTTCCCCTGGGTCGCGCCCGTCGTGGCATTCCGGTCGCTCTACTGGCACAGCATCATGACCGGCAGCCCGTGGTTCTACCTCATGGGCGCGTACGTGATGGCGCTGCTCTACTCGCTCTACTACGCCGTCTCGCGCAAGAGCCCCCTGTGGCACCACGGCATCACGTTCATCGTGATCTACATGGCGTTCCTGGTGTGGCTGACGTACTACGCGCTGCTCACGCTGCGCGACACCGGCTGGGGCACGCGCGCCTCGACCCACTCGGTCGGCGAGTTCGAGGTCACCGTCGTCGGAGGCGCGGATCGGGCGCTCGCGATCTCGGAGGCGGCCTGACCATGCTGCGCCGTTCCCCGATGTCCGCCCGCCGCCGCTGGCTGCTCCAGACCATCGTCGGCCTCGTGACCCTGCCGCTCTCCGCCGTGCCGATCTGGATCTACGCCACCCACACGTCCGTGGGTGAGCTGCTCGCCATGCGGGTGCGGTACCGGTTCATGCCGCCGTCGACGCCGCAGCTCAGCCCGGCCGACCGGCTCGTCGCGGCCGCCGACCGGCCCCGCGTCGTCCGCGGCGTCCCGGTGCTCCTCTACAGCATCGGCCATCCCACCGAGTCGTTCGACGACCGCTACGTCGTCAGCCGCACCCACTTCGCCGAGCAGATGCGGGCGCTGCGCGCGGCCGGGTACCAGCCGATCCGGGTCGAGCAGCTGGCCCAGTACCTGCGCACCGGGAGCAGGTCGGGCCTGCCCCGCAAGCCGATCCTCGTCACCTTCGACTCCGCCAAGACCGAGGCGATGGTGCAGGTCGACCCGATCCTGAAGGCGACCGGCATGCACGCCGTGATGTTCGTGAGCACCGACCAGGCATCCTCGGGGAGCCTCTTCTCCGAGCAGTGGGGCAGCCTCTCAGGCTATGCGTCGAGCGGCCGCTGGGAGCTCGAGAACCGCACGGACGGCCTCAGCGACGCCGATAACCGGGACGGGCGGCTCGTGACCCGCCTGGTCGAGGACCGCGGGGAGTCCCTCGCCGACTACGGCCGGCGCACGGCGGCCGACCTCGAGAGCGCCGAGCGGTCGATCGACGGCCACGGCGCCGGCCACGCGATCGCGTTCGCCTACCCGTACGGCAACTGGGGCCAGGATGCCGGCCCGGGCGTCGCCCAGGAGCTGCGGAAGGTCGTCGGCCACCGATTCCGGCTCGCGTTCGACCAGGACCAGCAGTCCGGCTGGCGTCCCGCCATCCCCGGTGACGACCGGCTCCACATCCACCGCCTCGAGGTGATGGACTGGACCGGCTCGGAGCTGCTCCGGCGGCTCGACGCCGGCGAGAAGCTGGGCGAGACGGCCTACCGCGAACGCGGCCTCGACCACTCCTACTCCCCGCTCCAGCTCGTCCGCGCGGCCAAGTCGTACCGCTGCGCCGGCGCGTCCGGCAGCGTGCTCCCGGCGGACGTGCACGCCGCCCACACCGTGGCGCTCTCGTTCGACGACGGGCCGTCGGCCTACACGCCGCAGGTGCTGCACCTGCTCGAGCATGCCCACGCGCACGCGACGTTCTTCGTGTCCGGCGGCCAGCTCGCCGGCCGGGCGCGGATCCTCACCCGCATGCTCGCAGACGGGGACGAGATCGGGAACGCGCTCTCGCCGGGGACCGCGACCGCGTCGATCGCGTCCGCACACGAGCAGCTCGTGGCCACGGTCGCGGCGATCCACGCCGCCGTGCCGCTCTCGCCCTGCCTCGTGCGGCCGCCGAGCCGCACGGCCGCGACGGCGATCCGGCGCGCAGCCCGGGGCCTGGGCGAGCGCGTGGCGCTCTGGTCGCTCGACCCGCGCGACTTCGACACCACCGACCCGAGCCTGATCGCGCACCGCGTCCTCTCCCAGGTGCGGCCCGGCTCGATCATCACCCTGCACGACGGCGGCTCCGACCGCTGGGCGACCGTGCAGGCCATCCCGCAGATCCTCGCCGGCCTCGACCGGCGCGGCTACCAGGTGACCACGGTCACCGATCTCTACCGAACCGTGCGCGGCACGCCCTCCGGGGCGCGCCGCGGCGGGAACTGAAGGAGACCCACTCTATGTGCGGAATCATCGGGTACGTCGGTCACCGGCAGGCGCAGGACGTCCTCCTCGACGGCCTCTCGCGGCTGGAGTACCGCGGCTACGACTCGGCCGGGCTCACGGTCCACACGGGTGACGGCGTGCTCACGCGGCGGGCGGTCGGGAACCTGGGCATGCTGCGCCGCTCCCTCGCCGAGAGCTGGGGGCCGGCCCGCGTCGACGCCACCGTCGGCATCGCCCACACCCGCTGGGCCACCCACGGCGGCGTGACCGAGGCCAACGCGCACCCGCACGGCGACTGCCAGGGCCGCATCCACGTCGTGCTGAACGGCATCGTCGAGAACCATCGCCGCCTGCGCGACGAGCTCGAGCTGGCCGGCTGCGCGTTCACATCGGGCACCGACGCCGAGCCGATCGCCCACCTGGTCGAGCGGCACCTGCGCGACGTCGAGGACGACCTCTACGAGGCGGTGCGGCGGACGGCGCTCGAGCTCGACGGCCACTACGCCATCGTCGTCCTCGACCGCGAGCGGCCGGAGACGCTCGTCGCGGCGCGGAAGGAGTGCCCGCTCGTGATCGGCCTCGGCGAGGACGAGACGTTCGTGGCATCGGCCGCCCTCGCCTTCCGGTCGTTCACCGACCGCACCGTGGTCGTCGGCGACGACCAGGTCGCCGTCGTCACGGCCGAGGGCGTCACCCTCTCGGACACCGTCACCGCGGTCGAGTTGCCGGTCACGGTCCAGCGGGTCGGCTGGCTCGCGGGCGACGTCGACAAGGGCGCCTACGCGACGTTCATGCGCAAGGAGATCGACGACCAGCCGGCCGGGTTCGCCGCCACGCTCGCCGGGCACACGATGCCCTCCGGCCGGTTCTCGCTCGGCGAGGCCGAGCCGCTCCTCGCCGGCGCGAGCCGGATCGTCATGGTCGGCTGCGGAACGTCCTACCACGCCGGCCTGCTCGGCCGACACCTGCTGCACGGCTGGGCGCGGATGCCGGCGTCGGTCGAGATCGCATCCGAGTGGCGCTACGCCGACCCCGCCGTCGAGGCGGGCGACGTCGTCGTCGCGATCAGCCAGTCGGGCGAGACGCGCGACACGCTGGCCGCGCTGCGCCTGGCGAAGGAGCTGGGCGCGCCGACGATCGCGGTCACGAACGTCGAGGGCTCGCAGATCTGCGAGCAGGCCGACGCGGTGCTCCTGACACACGCCGGCCCCGAGATCGGCGTCGCCGCGACGAAGACCTTCACGACCCAGGCCGGGCTGCTCGCCGTCGTCGCCGCGCGGCTCGCCGCCGCCCGGCGCACGCTCGACCCGTTCGCGCTGCGCGACGTCGCCAGGCAGCTGCGGTCGATCCCCGAGCTCATGACCGAGACGGTCGCCCGGGCCGAGCCGATCGCGGCCGGCCTCGGCCACGACTGGGCGCAGGCCGGGTTCTTCTTCTACATCGCCCGCAACCTCGGCCTGCCGGTCGCGCTCGAAGGGGCGCTGAAGATGAAGGAGATCAGCTACGTGCCCTCCGACGCCTACGCCGCCGGCGAGATGAAGCACGGCCCGATCGCGCTCCTCTCGCCCGAGACGCCGACGATCGCCGTGGCCGTCGGGACGCCGGTGATCGACAAGCTCGCGTCGAACGTCGCCGAGGTGAAGACGCGCGGCTCGACCGTGCTCGCCGTGGCCTCCGAGGACGACCCGCGCATCACCGACTACGCCGACGAGACGATCTTCGTGCCCGCGCTCGACTGGCGCCTGCAACCGATCCTGGCGGTGCTCCCGCTGCAGCTGCTCGCGCTCGAGACCGCCGAGTGCCGGGGCCTGAACGTCGACCAGCCGCGCAACCTGGCGAAGACGGTGACGGTCGAGTGAGGGCGGCCACGAGACTCCTGCTCGCGTCGATTGCGGCGGCCGCGCTCCTGGTCGTCGCCGGGTTCTCCGGCGTCGCCCACGCGTCGGTTTGCAGCTCCCACGTCGTCCGGGGCATGACCTGGGCGCGCACGCCCGGCGCGAAGGCCGGCGTCCTGCGCTGGAGGGCCCCCCTCGTCGTGCCGGCGGAGGTCGGCTACCGGGTATGGCGCTCCGGCGCCCTCGTGGGCGTCGCCCGCAAACGCCACGCGGCGATCCGGGTGACGCCGAGGCACACCTACAAGTTCACGGTCAGGGTCGAGAACCTGGTCACGGGCCACGTGTCGGTCTGCCCGGCCTCGATCACGCGGACGATCCTGTACCACGCCCCCGGCAAGGCGGGCGGCCTGACCGCGTCCTCCGTCACGGCCACGTCCGTCCACCTGGCCTGGCACGCCGCGGCCCGCGGCGACGGCCGCCTCGCCGGCTACCGCATCTACCGCAACGGCGACGTCCTGCGGCAGGTCGAGAACACCCACGCCACCGTCGGCAACCTGTTCTCGGACACCGAGTACCGCTTCGTCGTCCGCGCGGTGGACACGAACGGCATCCAGGGCCACCCGTCCCGGATGGTGACCGTGACGACGCGCACGCCGACCCGGACGACGGGGAACGCGACCGCGTTCGTGCTCGAGTCCGACGGCGGCAGCTTCGCCGACCTCCAGCGCCACTACATGCACGTCGGCACGATCTTCCCGACGTACTTCAACTGCACCCCCTCGGGCGGCGTGATGGGCGTCGACGACCCGCTCGTCACGACGTGGTCGCGCCAGCGGGGGATCACCGTCGAGCCCCGCTTCAACTGCCAGAACGAGGCGGCGCTCAAGGCCATCCTGACGAACCAGAGCGTGCAGAACGCCACCGTCTCCGCGCTCGTGAACCTCACAACCGCGCACGGCTACCAGGGCATCAACGTCGACTTCGAGTCGAACGACCTCTCCCTGTACCGGGCGAACCTGACCGCGTTCATCACCCGCTTCGCGGCGGCTCTGCACGCGAAGGGCAAGCGGCTCTCGGTCGAGGTGTCGGCGGCGAGCTACAACCAGCTCACGGGCCGGGCCGGGTTCTACGACTACAAGGGCCTCTCCGCCGTCGCCGACCAGGTGGTCGTGATGGCGTGGGGCAAGTTCTGGGCGACGAGCGCGCCGGGCGGCCTCGACCCGCTGCCGTGGTTCGACGCGATCCTGAGCTACGTCGCCACGATGCCGCAGCCGGGCAAGTTCACGATCGCGATGACGATGTACGGGATCGACTGGCCGGCCGGCGGCGGCCCGACCCATCCGGGCACGCCGCTCGAGTGGACGTTCGTGCGGGAGCTGATCGCGAGATACCACGCCAGCCCGGTCCTGGACGCGGCCACGGACGACCGCCATTTCACCTACACCGACGCCGCCGGGACGCACCACGACGTGTGGTACTCGAACCGGCGCACCGTCGGCGACCGCATCCTCCGGGCGCGGAAGCTGCACCTCGGCATCGCGTTCTGGCGCCTCGGCCGGGAGGATCCCGACATCTGGACGAGCCCCGGCATCGGGTGACGAGACAGCCTGAATGGGGCGGCTAGGTTGCGGCGATGTCGGCCGCAGCCCAACCGCCCAGCCGGATTCTGCTCGTCTCGGGCAGCACGCGCGGCGCGTCGACCAACACCGCGCTCCTGCGCACCGCGGCGGCTCACCCGCCGGACGGCATCCTGGCGGAGCTCTACCCGGGTATGGCCGACCTCCCCCACTTCAACCCGGACGACGACCACGACCCGCTGCCGCCCGCCGTCGCCGACCTGCGGGCGCGGATCGGCGCGGCCGACGCCGTGCTCCTCTGCACGCCCGAGTACGCGGGCGCGCTGCCGGGGACGTTCAAGAACCTGCTCGACTGGTCGGTCGGCGGGCCTGAGATGTACGGCAAGCCGGTCGCCTGGGTGAACGCGTCCGGCTCGCCGACGCGGGCCGCTCACGCCCACGCATCGCTCGAGACCGTCCTGCGCACGATCCATGCGGACATCGTGACCGAGGCGTGCGGCCACATCGCGGTGCCCCGGCAGCAGGTCGGCGACGACGGGATGGTGGCCGACCCCCTGGTGCGCGCCCGGATCCGCGAGGTGCTCGCGATCCTGGCCCGCTACGCCGCCGCCCGAGGCGAGTGGACGCCGCACTGAGGGTCAGCCGAGCCCGCAGAGCTCGTCACTGAGCGCGACCAGCCGCCGGCGCGCCTCGGCGTCGTGCGCCTGTGGATCCGGCTCGGCCTGCCGGACGCCGTTGAAGTAGACGCCGGTGACGCCCTCGAGGTCCGGGTCGGCCACCAGGCGCCGCGTCGCCTCGAGTCCCCGTTCCAGCGGGTTCGCGGGCGTCGTGCCTGCCTCGATCACCATCTTCGTCGGCATGTAGGTGGCCGGGTGCAGGCAGGTCGCCGTCACGCCGCGCCCATCCAGCTCGTCTGCCAGGCCGAACGTGAACATCACCTGCGCGAGCTTGCTCTGACAGTACGCGCGGCCGCCGCTGTAGCCGTGCCTGAGCATGACGTCGTCGAAGTCGATCGGCGTCTGGCCGGCCGAGCTCACGTTCACGACCCGGGCGGGAGCCGAGCGCTCGAGCAGCGGCAGCAGCAGCCGTGTGAGCAGATAGCCGGACAGGTAGTTCACGGCGAAGCGAAGCTCGTGGCCGTCGCGGCTCTCCTCCCGGCGCTCGTCACCACCCGTCGTCGTGCCGATCCCGGCGTTGTTCACGAGCGCGTCCAGGCGGTCGGTCTCGCGCTCCACCCGGGCCGCCAGGTCGCGCACCTCGGCGAGCGAGGCCAGATCGGCGCGCAGGAACCGGGCGCGGGAGTCGGGCGTGCGGGCACGGATCTCGTCCAGGGTGTCGCGGCCGCGACCCTCGTCGCGCCCGTGGACGAGGACGTCGGCGCCGGACGCCGCCAGGTCGGCGGCGAGCGCCCTCCCGAGCCCGTCCGTCGCGCCGGTGACCAGGATGGTCTGCTGTTCGAGCGGTCTCATCCAGCGTCGCAGAATAGTGGCAGCGGCGCTCCCGCCCCGCGTGCAGAATTGGGCGCATGAGCATCGACCTCGACGAGCTGCGCCGCCTTCGCCGCGCCCGCGACCGGATGGATCGCGAATACGCGCGGCCGCTGGACGTGGCCGCGCTCGCGCGCACGGCGCTGATGTCCGAGGGGCACTTCAGCCGCCGCTTCCGGGCCGTGTACTCCGAGACGCCCTACTCCTATCTGATGACCCGGCGCATCGAGCGGGCGAAGGCCCTGCTGCGCCGCGGCGGCCTGAGCGTCACCGAGGTCTGCTTCACGGTCGGATGCACGAGCCTCGGCTCCTTCTCCGCCCGGTTCACCGAGCTGGTCGGCGAGACGCCGTCCGCGTACCGGGCTCGCGACCACGACGCCTTCCAGGTCGTCGCCCCGTGCCAGATGATGGTGGTGACGCGGCCGCGGAAGGGCGGCGGACACCGGCCCGTGGACGAGATCAGTTTCGGAGAAGCATCGGCCGGGGCGCGCGCGTAGCATCGGTGCCATGACCATCTCACTCAGCACCGTCCATATCCTCGTCGACGACCCCGACGCCGCTCTCGCGTTCTACCGCGACACGCTCGGCCTGACCGTCCGGCACGAGGTCTCCAACGGCGACTTCCGCTGGATCACCCTCGTCAGCGACAGCCAGCCCGAGATCGGGATCGTCCTGTCGCAACCGCACGCGGGTCGCTCCCAGGCGGACGGCGACGCGCTCGCCGCTCAGCTCGCGAAGGGCGAGCTGTACCCGGCCCACTTCCGCGTGGACGACCTCGACGCAACTTTCGCCAGGATCGCCGAGACGCCCGGCGTCGAGGTGCTTTCGGAGCCCGCAACCCAGCCCTGGGGCGTCCGTGACGCCGCCGTCCGCGACCCCGCCGGGAACCGGCTCCGGATCGAGCAGGCGTAGCTCGGGTCGTTCAGGCTGAGAGCCGGACGCCTGTCAGGCCGAGCACCGCCAGCGAGCGGAGCGGTTCGGCCCGTGGTCCCTCGAGGGAGCGCCAGACCGCGGGCAGCCGCCACTGCTCGGCGCCCGCGAAATGCTCGCTCGTGAGCAGCCCGGGCGGCCGCCGGAGGTCGATCGGAAAGACCGGCTCGAAGTCGCGCTCAAACGCCTCCAGGAGGGCGCCGAGACTGTCGAGCCGGAGGTCGCCCGTCCCGCGCAGGTCGACGTCGCATGTCATGACCAGCCGGCCGCCGGGGGCGATGACCCGCGCGAGCGACGCCAGCACGACGTCGGGTGCCGATCGCATGTGCTCGATGGCGCTCACGCACAGGACAGCCTGGAACGACCCCTCCGGGAACGGGAGATCTTCGAGCCGGCACCGCTCGAACCCGACCCGAAGCCTCGTCAGGCGGGACGCGTTGGCGAATCGGTCGGCATAACCGAGGTTCTCGCAATCCGCATCGCAGCAGACGACGTCGAAATCCGCCGCCGCGAACAGGAAGGGCAGAAACGTCAGCCCCGACCCCGCGTCGAGCAGGCGGCCGCGCGCCGGCCCGGCGTTCGCCCACGCGTACGGGTACTCCCACTGACGGCTGAAGTGGCCGAGCGCGTCGGGCGGGATCGGGAAGTCGTCCCGCCAGACGCTCCGTGTCGCGGCGAGGAACTCGACCTGGAAGCGCTCGAGCGCCGTGACGACCTCGACATAGCCCGCGTCCTCGAGATCGGTGAGGAGCGCATAGCCGTTGCGCCCGAGCAGGCCGCCGACGCGCGGCGGGACCAGACGAGTCAGGTTGGCGATCGGACCCGCCGTCCAGCGGAGTAGTGCGCGTCGAGCGCGCTCCCGTATGTGCCCAGGTCGAACCGCTCGCGGACATGTCGCCGACCTGCGGCGCCCATGGAGCGGGCCGCGGCAGGGTCCCGGAGCAGCCGGACCACGCGCGCCGCGAGCGCCTTCACGTCGCCAGGGTCGGTCGTGTATCCGGTGACCCCGTCGACGACGGTCTCTGCGATCCCTCCGCAGCGGGACGCGACGATGGGCCGCTCGCTGCTCATCGCCTCGAGCGGCACGAGCCCGAACGGCTCGTCGGCAACGGTCGGGTAGAGCACGATGTCGGCGCGGTTGTAGAGCGCCGGCATCTCGTCGAACCGCGGGCTGATGAACTCGACCTGCCCTCGAAGCCCCTTGGCGACGATCAGCCGGTTGATCTCCACGCGGTACTCGTCGAGCTCACCGTCCCAGTCTGCGATCCGCTGCGTGTCCGTCAGCAGGAGCCGCGGGCGCAGCCCGCGGCCGCGGAGCAGGTCGAGCAGCTCGATTGTGTGGTGCACGCCCTTCCAGGGGAGCAGGCGCGCCGGGTGCAGGAGGACCGTCTCCTCCGGGCACGAGAACGCCGGCCGGCTCCGGCGGAACACCGTCGTGTCGACGGCCAGCGGGAACAGGAGCGGCCGGAACCCGAGACGGCGCTCGCAGCCTGACTGGACGAAGGTCGAGACCGCGTAGTTCCGATCCCAGGTCCGGTAGACCGGCCGATCGGCGAGCACGTCCGGCCACGTCTCGTGGAACGTGTGGTGAAGCGAGAACCCGAGCTCTCGCCGCAGCTCCGTGAGGACGAGCGCGGGCTCCGGCGTGAAGTGGTGGAGGTCGTGCGCATGCACGACCTCGATCCGGCGCTCGGCGAGCACCGCGCGCAGGGTCTCCCGGAGCTCGCGCGCATAGTCCGGGTCGACCTCGGCGTCGCGGATCGACGCGAGCTGCAGGAGCGGCGTCGAGACGATCTCGTAATCACCCGTCGACGTGGGCTCCGGCTCCCCGGTCACCACCGTCACCCGATGACCGCGCGCAACCTGCAGCCGGGCGAGGTCGTAGAGATGCGACTCGACGCCGCCGGTCGTCGGCGGGAAGGCCCAGTGGACGTGCGCGATGCGGTAGCGGTCAGCCACGGAGCCCCGCGAGCATCCAGCGGACGAGGAAGAACGTGCACGAGGCGCTGACGAGGAGGCCGCACGCCCAGAGCGCCCAGAGCGACCCGTGCACCTCGCGGAAGGTGACGACGAGCCCCGAGATCGGCGCCCCGACCAGCAGCACGAGCAGCGCCAGCGTCATCGGGACTCGCCGCAGCTCCGCGACCTCGAGCTCGTCGATCCGCTGCTCGTATCCGGCGAAGGCCTGCATGTTCTCGAGGATGTAGCCCCCGAGGCTGTCGATGTTGCGGGCGTGGTCGTACCAGAGGAGCCCGATCGAGCCCGAGACGATGGGCAACAGGAGCAGCAGCAGCCGATCGGCGTTGTCGGAGAGGACGAAGCCCGCAATCGCCGTCAATGCCGTCAGGTCGAGCGCGAGCAGCGTGTACTGCTGGCTGCTGCGATGAAGGATCTCCTGGCGGTACGCCGCGAACTCGGCCCGCGCATCCTCCGGCGTCCGCCCTCCGCGCGCTGCGTCGGCCATGCTCCAGCGAGTATCTCACGTGGCGCATGGAACGAAGCGGCCGGATGGCCCGACCTGAACCTTCCAGCGATTGCCAATACGGCCGATTGTCGCAGTCACGGTGGCTGCTGCTGCCGCGGGCGCCGTCGGCCTCGCTCAGTCAGCCAGCGCCACCGCGGCGACGTTCGCGACGCCGGGCGCCTACACCTGGACGGTGCCCACCGGCATCACCAAGTGACGTTCGACGTCTTCGGGGCGCGCGGCAGCAACGCCGTCGATGTTCTTCCCGGTCCAACCGTCCAACTGCTCTCTGCCGGCGGCGCGGGCGGCGAGGCGAAGGAAGCTCAAGGTCCCACGCCGGTGAGGTGTTCGAGGTCATCGTGGGCGGTCAGGGCGGCACCGCGACGGCTCCCTCGACCACCGGGACTGGGGGTTCAACGGCGGCGGGGCGGGCAGTACCGGCACCCAGGTCTCCGGCGGCGGGGGCGGTGGGTCGGACGTACGCATCGGTGGCCGTGGCAACGCATGCGCCTCCAGCAAGGGTTGCGGCTATTCCGATCGCGTCGTCGTTGGTGGTGGCGGCGGCGGCGGCTCGGACGTCTCAGGCGGGTACAGCGGTGAGGCTGGCGGCGGTGTCACGGGGTTGCTGCAGCCCGGACAAAAGCCTCCCTGGAACTCAGGAGTTCGGCGGACGGTGCGATCGATTCGCGCCCGATGGCGGATTCGGGTTCGGCGGAGACGCCGGGAGCGACACGCCGCAGGGCACTGATGGGGGCGGCTGGCACGGCGGCTGCACCGACGGAGTCGGCGGCGGCGGCAGCGGCTACGTCAGCCCCATCTCACTCAGCGGCTCCTTCCCCGGCGGCGCCGACCAGGGCAACGGGAAGGTGATCGTCACCACGACGACATGGAGCACGGGTTAGCTTCTGACGCGGGGAACCAGGGTTCCCCCGCGAGCCCCCTCCTTCAGGCCGGGGCTTGCGGGCTTTCATGGGCGGTACTGGGCTCGAACCAGTGACCCCCAGCTTGTCGAGCTGGTGCTCTCCCAACTGAGCTAACCGCCCCTATTCCAATCCCTGAGCGGGATTGCAGGGATTCTGACGCACCTCGTCGTCTCCCAACTGCCCGAGCATTGTGACATAGACTCAGCCCGACCGCTCTCGCACCGGGCGTGACCCGGGGTCGAAACCACCAACTCCTTCGCCTACTCGCAGCTTCGCCAGCCGTCTCAGCCTCGAAGGCGCGAGTCACGACCGGCCCGAAACGCCTTCACGGTCGCCGAGTAGATCATGCGACCCGCGCACCGAGCCTCCGGAACGAGCAGGACCGGGCATAGAATGGACCTGCAGCCGCTCTGCCGGCTCCAAACCAGACGACTCGGGAGGGTCGGAACTGGATGTCTGGCTGGCCCAGGTGGGAAGCATGAATCGGGACGTGGCCCACGATCGCTTGCTCAATCCGCGGCAACGTTCGGGGGTGAATGCGGCGCCGGCGTCGAATTCGGTCTTGGAAAGGACGGACTTTGCCCAAGCGTGAGTACCGGGTCGTGGCGGTGGACACAGACTTGGAGCAGCAGCTGAACGCCCTGGCTGGCGAGGGATTCGAGGTTGACCAGATGACCGACTTACGCGTAGTTCTGGTCCGATCATCCGCCACAACCGAGTCCGAGCGCCGCGCGCAAACCGAAAGGTCCATCAGGAACACTGCGACTCACCGGACACGCTGAGCGCGCTCGTCGACGCGAGGCGAGCCCGGATCGCATCAGGGACGTGCAGGAGTGATCGTGATGTCTGCTACTATGGGGGCGCGTGGCCCAATCCCTGCCCCGCCTCGCCTGACCCTAACAGCTCGGTCGCCCTGTTCCGTGTCGTGGCTTGGAGGCCGGCAATGCTTACCCTCATCATCATCGTCGCCATTGTTCTTGTGGCGCTGTACCTCATGCGCGACCGACTGCCGCAGCTTCGGCGGCGGTGAAGCGAGCCCGCGGATCGGCGGGTCGTGGTATCGGCGCGTACATAGCCCTAACGAGATCCCGAGGAGGAAGAAATGGCGGCGATCGCCGGAGATCGCGTAGCGGTGCAGACCAAGAGCCTGCATGCTTATGACCGAATGGGAACGGTTCAGGCAGTCTTGGCAGAGTCACCGCCGCGCTATCAGGTGCGCTGGGACAATGGCGGTTGGACCATCATCACCAGCAGCGCGCTGCGGGTCATACCGGCTCTTGCAAACGGCAAGCGACGACCACACCGCCGAACCGCCGCCCCGACGAAGCAGCGCTGACACCATAGCCCACCCGCTTGCCAGCAGCTTCGGAAACCTGAGACGCTGCTACGCCTTACGCAAGCCTTTCGCTGGCCGACGTACTTGTCCACGTCTTTGGCGGTCGCCGAGGGATCGGAATCGGTGGCCTCCTGATCGGGTTGGCGTCGATCGGGTTGTGTCGCGGCCATGAATCCGGTACGACAGGAAGGCGTCATGCGATATATCGTGACTTACGAATGCGCGCCGATGCAGCTCTCAACCGGACGGCGAACCACCGATAGTTTTCACGTACGGGACACCGCCTCTTTGCCCGTAACAACGGAGTCCGTACACGTGACCCGGGACGGTGCCATTGCCAGGGCGGCGACACTCAACTCCGCATAGAGCTCGTGCAGGCTACGCGACCGCCCCGGCTGGGGGCGGATGGGTCGTCTGGCCATGCGAACGGAGGCGAGTGGGACGCGGCGGCCCGAGCGACGAGGATCGGCGGGCCTGGCCGGCCCACAGGATGAGATCGTGGGTCGCGATGTCGCGGCCTGGACGGAGCATGGTCGCGGGTGGGCGACTAGGCGGATATCCAGGGTTAGCTAGAACCAGCGGCGACGTTTGAAGAAGGTGAGTAGCCCGACGACTATTGCGATCTCGCTGCCAATGCCAAGCGCGAGGAACGCTGGGACGCCACCGATGCGGTGCACCATCCATCCAAAGTTCTGGCCGAAAAAACCGGTGATGAAGGTGAGCGGCAGGAAGATGGTAGCGATCACCGTCAGCTGCTTCATCACACTGTTCAAGCGATTCGAAACCGTGGAGAGATAGACGTCCATCGCCCCGGTCAGCAGGTCGCGGTAGCTGTCGATCAGATCGCTGATCCGGATCAAGTGGTCGTAAACGTCACGGAAGTAGTGCTCGTCCTCCTCGGCGAGTCCCGGCAGCGCGGCGACGCCGCCCATCAGGCTCGCGAAGGCGTCGCGCTGTGGCGTCACGACCTTACGCATGCCCACCAGTTGCCTCTTCATCTGGAAGATCTCTTGGAGCTGCTTATCGTCGGCCTCCAGAAAAATCGCGTCCTCGAGTTCGTCGATCCGGTCGTCGAGCGCGGCCAGGGTCGGGAAGAAGCTATCGACGAGGCCGTCGACGACGCGGTAGAGCAGCAGCGATGGCGGTTCCGTCGCTC
>JBKPMQ010000319.1:0-26635 GCA_046732235.1 Actinomycetota bacterium | reverse complement strand
AACCCGGCCGGCACGATCTCACATGCCGTTCACGATCCGAACATCTTTCCGGATCATGCGACGGCGCGGCGATAGTAGAACGGCGCCGCGCGCGCTGTCAAGACGCCCGGGCATGGGCGAGAAGGGGGGCTCGCGGTCGCTATAGTGCGCGCGTCGCGATCAGGCATTGGGGGGAGTCGCGTTCACGATGCGAACTGAAGGCCCGAGCCGGACAACGGCCAAGCAGGAGGCGCGGGACGGCAACCGCGTGCAGTCCGTGGACCGCGCGGTGATGCTCCTGCGGGCGATCTCCGCGAGCACGCACCCACCCACCGCGTGGGACCTCGCCCGGAGGTGCGGCGTCAACCGGTCGACCGCCTGGCGGCTCCTCGGGACGCTGGAGCACCACGGCCTCGTGGAGCGGGATCCGGCCACCGGGCGCTACGGCATCGGCTACACCGCGCTCGAGGTTGCCGCCGCCGCCGGCTACGACGGCCTCGCGCGCAGGGCGCGCCCGACCCTGCAGCGCGTCGCCCGGGACGCCGGCGAGAGCATCATGCTTGCCGCCGCCCGCCGGTTCAGCCTGGTGTACGTCGATCAGGTCGACCCGCCCGCGGTGCCGACGGCGAACTGGCTCGGGCGCCAGCTCCCGCTGCACGCGACGTCGGCGGGCAAGGTCTTCCTCGCATGGCTGCCCGACGACGAGCGCGAGGCCGTCCTGCCGTCCGTGCTCCACCGCTACACCGACCAGACGGTCACCGACCGCGACCGCCTGTGGGAGTCGCTCGCAGAGGTGCGCCGGGACGGGTACGGCATCTGTCTCGGCGAGTTCGAGGAGTTCTCGAACGGCGTCTCGGCGGCGGTGCTCGACCACCGCGCCCGCCCGGCGGTGATCCTGAACATCTGGGGGCCGAGCCAGCGGGTGACGGAGCGGCGGCTGCCGGGCCTCGGGCGCATGGCGCTCCGCGCCGCGCATGAGATCTCGCTCGTCCTGGAGTAGCGCGCTAGTCGAGGATGCGCGCGATCAGGGCTTCGTCGACCCGGGACACGATCTCGTCCGCCGCGGCGAGGCGATCCTCCGCGAGCGTGCGGCCGACGGCGAGGCAGCGCATGCCCGCTGCCTTGGCGGCCGCCACTCCCGCCTCGGTGTCCTCGAGCACCGTCACCTCGGCGGGCCGCAGCCCGGGCGCGCGGCCGTCCAGGCGCTGGAGCGCGATCTCGTATCCCTCCGGGTGCGGCTTGCCGTGGCGGACGTCGTCCGACGTGACCACGGTCGCGAACACCTGCTCGAGGCGGGCGGCCGCGATCACGGGCCCGATCTCCGCTGCAGAGGCTCCCGAGACGATCGCCACGGGCACACGCGCGGCCGCGTAGGCGACGGCGCGCCGCACCGCGGGCGTGATCGTCGACCCGTCGGCCACCATCTCGCGGTAGCGCGTCACCCGCTGGCTGACGACCACCTCGGAGTCATCCCGGTCGCCGAGCCAGCGGTGCACGATCTCGGGATCCGAGAGGCCCGCCAGGCGGTCGTAGTAGTCGCTTTCGGCCAGCGGCCGGCCGTGCTCGGCGAAGAGCTGCGCGTAGATCCGGTAGAGGATCGGCTCGTCGTCTGAGAGCGTGCCGTTGAAGTCGAAGATGACCGCGCGGCACGACACGCGCGGCAGCCTAGCCAGCCGGCCGTCGCGCGAGCGCCATGGGGACTGTCCCCGCCTCGCGCCGGATCGCGGCCCGGGTGTACGATCGGCCCGCGCAAGCGCCCAGGGAGCGAGCGAGAGGGAGGAAACGATGCCATCACCACTCGAGGTGCATGACTGGCACGAGCTGGAGGTGTATGCGCAGGACGGCGAGCACGTCGGCAAGCTCGCCGACGTCTACGTGAACAAGGAGACCGGCCAGCCCGAGTTCCTGCTCATCTCGAGCGGGTTCCTCGGCCACAAGCTGCATATGGTGCCGGCCGATGGGGCGACCCGCTCGGAGGAGGGCGTGCAGGTCGCGTTCGACAAGGCCTCGATCGATTCGGCCCCGACCGTGGACGCCGACGACGACATCGATCCGGCCGAGGAGCAGCGCCTCCACGAGCACTACGGCGTCGCGTACACGCCGCATCCTGAAGGCGTCCTGATCCTGCGCCGGTTCGTCCTGATCGAGCGCCGCTGAACCACGCCATGAGCGACGCGCAGACGCTGTTTCGCTGCGTCGTCTGCGGCGTCGACGGCACCGACGAGAGCCGTGCCGCCGTCGCGCAGGTCGGCCGGCTGCTCGACGGCCTCGAGGGCGAGTGCCGCGTGGTGCTCGTGAGCGTCTGGAACACCGGCGCGTCGGTGGCGGTCGGCTGGTCGCCTCCGATCGCGCGCACGGCGTCGTTCCCGCGTGAGCAGCTGCAGGCGGCGGTCGACGGCGTGCGGCCGCTCCTGCCGGCAGCCGTGCCGGTCGAGACGGTGGTGGTGGAGGGGCCGCCCGGGCCGATGATGGTGACCGAGCTCGCGCGCCATGCCGCGACCATGGTGGCGGTCGGGTCGCATGACCACCGCCGCCTCTCCGGGATCCTCCTCGGAAGCGTGGCGACCCAGCTGCTGCACGAGGCGCCGTGCGCGGTCCTGATGGCGCGTGGGTCGCCCGGCGCGGGGTTCCCGGCCCGCGTCGCCGCGGGCGCGGACGGCTCGGAGGCGTCAGCCCGTGCCCTCCAAGCGGCGGCCGAGATCGCACAGCGGCGCGGATCCGAGCTCGAGGCCGTCATCGCGACGGGCGGCGGCACCCCGCCCGACGCCGCCGCGGTGCGGGCGGCTCTCGACGCCGCCGCCGGCCCGGATACGTCGCTGCGCATGGAGCCCGGCGCGCCGGTCGAAGCCCTCTCGCGGCTGGATCCCGACCTGCTCGTCATCGGGAGCCGCGGTCTCCAGGGCCTGCGGTCGCTCGGGAGCGTCAGCGAGCGGGTCGCGCACGAGGCCGGCTGCTCGGTGCTCGTGGTGCGCTAGCCGCGCACGGCCTGGGCCGTGAAGGTGAGCTTGAAGGTCGCGCCCTGGCAGGCATCCACGACCGTCGTGGGCATCACAACCGTCATGACGACATTCGCGCTCTTTCCCGAGGCGATCGCGATCGCGCCGCCCCGGCGGCTCACGACCAGGTTTGTCCGCGTCCCGGCACAGCCGGGGCGGGTCGTCGTCGCGGCGAGGTTCGTCGTCACCGACGTGACCTTTACCGGATAGGCGTAGGTGTTCTTGATCCGCACCGTCAGCGCCTTCGACGCCCCCGGGTAGAGACCGGTGACGGGGGTCGAGGTGACGCTCACCGCGTGCTTCACGGACGCAATCAGCTCCATGCCCCCGTTCCCGGGGCCGGGCACGGGTGCGGCGACATGGGCGACGACGCCCGCGGTTGTGGCGACGACGACTGCGGTGGAGAGAAGGAATCGCATCGCTACGGCCTGAAGGTGAACGTGGTGGATGTCGTCGCGGTGTTCGAGGCCGAGTCGGTGGCCACGGCCCTCACCGTGTAGGAGCTCAGGTTCGTGAACCACGACGACGCGGCCGCGAGCGACCAGGTCGAGGCGAGCGTGGCGGGCATCAGCACCTCGGTCGACGAGGAGAACGAGCTGGTGGCCGGGTTCCAGTACAGGCTCGGCGCAGCCGCCTGGCGCAGACTGAGCTGGACCGACGCCACGCCCGAGCTCGCGTCGGTCGCGGTCCCGCAGATGTCGGCCGTGGTGAGTGTGCCGCAACCGGCCGGCCAGCCACCCGAATACGACGTCGTCGGGAACGTGATCACGACCGTGGGTGCCGCGTTGTCGACCGCCACCGTCTGGTTGGCGCTCGTGAACGCGTTCCCGGCCAGGTCGGTCACGGTCACCGTCCAGGTCTTGCTCGTGCCGGTGAGCGACGCGTTCGCCGTGACCGCCGCGCTCGAGTAGCCGCGGGCGACGCCGCCGATCGTGCACCCGGAGACACACGCCGGAAGCGCGAGCGCGGTCTGGGCGGTGGTGACGTTCTTGACGTTCGCGGTCACCGAGTAGACGCCGCTGCTCGCGTCGGCGGCATTCGTGTAGACCATGTAGGAGCGGCCCTGGCCGATGTAGCCGGCCACGCCCGTCGCCGTGGGGGCGATGGCCGCGGCCGACGCCGTGGGCGCGGTGTTGTCGACGGTGACAGACCCGTTCGCCGTGGTCGCGTTCCCGACACCGTCGGTCGCGGTCACCGTGAAGCTCACGGCGCCCGCGGCGATCGTCGAGCCGGCCGTCTGCGACGCGCCCTTGTAGGCGTAGGTGACGCCGCCGGCGGTGCAGCCGGTGGTGCACGCGGACAGGGCGAGCGCCGTCTGGCCGCTCGTGAGGGTCGAGACGTCAGCTCTGACGGAGGAGACCCCGCTCGGATCGGAGATGTTCGCGTAGACGACGTAGACACCGCCCTGGCGCAGCCAGCCGGCGGCGCCCGTGGCCGTGTTCGCAATCGCGATCGCCGAGACCGTCGGCCCGGTCGGGTCGACGCTCACCGAGTAGCCGCCGGTGGTCGCATTCGCGGCCCTGTCGGTGGCGGTGACGCTGAACGCGGTCGGCCCGGCCGGGATCGAGGCGCCCGCGGTCATCGAGCCGCTCTGGTAGCCGTAGGTCACGCCACCGTAGGTGCACGACGTCGTGCAGGCGGAGAGGGCGACGGCGGTCTGGCCGGCGGTCAGCGCACTCACGTCGGCCGTGAGTGTCGCCAGCCCCGCGGTGTCGCCGGCGTTGGCGTAGACGACGTAGTTGCTGCCGGGTTTCAGGTAGCCGACGGCGCTCGTCGAGGTGTTCACGACAACAGCGCCCGTGACCGTGGGGACCGTCGAGTCGGCGGTCGCGCTCGCCGATCCGGTGGCGGTGTTCCCGGCCCTGTCCGAGGCGGTCAGGCTCACGGACGCGCTCCCGTCCGCGATCGTCGATCCGGCGACCGTGGCCGCGCTCTTGTACGCGTAGGTGACGCCGCCGACCGAGCAGGCGGACGTGCACGCCGAAAGCGCGAGCGCGGTCGTGCCCGGCGTCAGGCTGGAGACGTTCGCGGTGACCGTCGCGACGCCGCTCGCGGGCGAGCCGGCGTCCGCCGCGTTGGCGTACACGGTGTAGCTGCCCGCGCGCCGCACCCAGCCGACGGTCGCGGGCGAGGCCATGGCCACGGCGGCGGCGGTGACGGAAGGACTGGTGGAGTCGACCGTGGCGGCGTAGCTCACGGTCTCGCCCAGGTTGCCGGCGTTGTCCTGGCTCCAGACGCTGTAGGTACGCGTGCCCTGGGCCAGGCCGGCGTCGGCCGTGACCGGCGCGGTCGACCAACCGTACGTCGTGCCGCCGATCGTGCACCCCGTCGCGCAGGGCGACAGCGAGACCGACGTCGACCCCGGCTTGAGCGACGAGACGTCGGTGCGCACCCAGGCCACCCCGGACACCCCCGGTTCGAGGACGTTGGCGTAGACGACGAACGCCGCCCCCGGCCTGATCGCGCCGCCGGCGGCGGAGGAGCCCTGGGGGGCGATGGTGGCGCCGGTGACGCTCGGCGCGTGGAAGTCGGTGCTCGCCCGGGCGGCGCCGGCCCCGGCTCCCGGCAGGTGCCACGTGGCGGACGCGGTGGTCACGCCGACGAGGAACACCGCCAGGAGCACGAGGCTGCGGCGAGGGTGCAGCAGGCCCCTGAGACGGGCGAGCATCGCGACGGCCTTAGGCGCTGGCGGCCGCGGCGGTCAGGTAGACCGTGAACGTCGCTCCCTGGCAGGAATCGTTGGCGCCGGAGCTCATCGAGATGGAGCCGGACGCATCGACGTCTGCGGAGGAGCCGGCGGCGACGTCCCAGCCGTTGCCGCCGTTCGTGGCGGTCGTGAACGACAGGGATCCGAGGTTGCAGCCGCTGTGGCCGGCATCGACGCCGAAGCCGTTCTGGCCCTGGGTGGTGTCGAGCGCGAGGCTGGTGACGTGCACCGGGAAGGGGTTCGAGTTGGCGACGGTCGTGTCGACGTCGGCCGTCGCGCCCGGGTAGAGCGCGCCTGCGGCCGAGCCCGCGGTGAGCGTCAGGTTGTGGGCGGTGGCGGCGGAGGCCGTGCCGGAGCCGCTGCCGTTCACAGACCACGCCGCGTAGGCGACGGCGCCGGCGATGGTGAGGCCGACAGCTGCCGCAGCGGCAATCCGGACGAGACGTGTGCGAGTCATGGGATCCTTTGGAAGAAGGGGGGAAAGGAAGCCCGTCCGTCCCAGGCGAGGAGCGAACGTCCTCCCCCATCGGTAGGCGACCGGTCTAGACCGATACCGCGAACGGGGGATTCGACCCTCACCGGTACGCCCGGCACGCACCGGATGGTGCGTGGATCGCGTACCTTCTTGGTGCGGTGTTTCCGCACCGTCTGGTACGGTATTTCCGCACCGTGCTGACCGACACGAACCCGTTCATCTACTCGCACCCGATCGCGCCGGATGACGTCATCGACCGGGACGCCGAGACCGAGCAGCTGCTGGCGGCCGCGGTCGGCGGCCACTTCGTGCGCCTGTACGCGCCCCGCAAGTACGGCAAGACGAGCCTGCTCCGGCGCGTCCTGCGCGACGCGGAGCGGCGCGAGCGGATGATTCCGATCCTGGTCGACCTGTACGGCGTGCTGTCGGTGGCCGACGTGGCGATTCGCTTCGAGCGCGCGTACGCCCGCCAGCTCAAGGGCAAGGCCCGGGCGCGGATCGAGGAGTTCCTGCAGACGACCGGCCTCGGCCTCTCGCTGGGCGCGCTCGGGATCAGCGCCCGCCTCCAGGTCGAGCCGCGCACCGATCCGCTGCCGGCGCTGCACGCGCTGCTCGACCTGCCGCTGCGGCTGGAGGAGGGCGGCGCCTTCCGGGCGCTCGTCGTGCTGGACGAGTTCCAGGACATCACCCGGGTCGAGGGCATGGACGCGCTCCTGCGCAGCCACATCCAGTTCCAGGGCGAGGTGGCGTCATTCGTGTTCGCGGGCTCGGAGCCGGGCCTCATGCGCGAGCTCTTCGAGGTGCGCGAGCGGCCGCTCTACGGCCAGGCGGTGCCGATGCGGCTGGGGCGGCTCGCCGACGCCGACATCGCGACCTACGTCGCCGACCGCTTCCGCGAGTCGGGCCGGAGCGTCGGCGAGGCCGCCAACCCGCTCACGGCCGCCGCGAAGGGCCATCCCCAGCGGGCGATGCTGCTCGCCCACCGGCTGTGGGAGGAGGTGCCGGGGGACGGCACGGCCGACCTGGGCCACTGGAGCCGGGCGCACGCCGCCGCCCTCGCGGAGCTCGCAGCCGAGTTCGACGCGGGCTGGCGCCACCTCTCGACGAACGAGCAGAAGACGCTCCGGTCGCTGGCGGCAACCGGCGGCTCGCCGTTCCAGACCCGCGTTCTCGAGGGCCTCGGCCTGGCCAAGTCCAGCGCCCGCTCGGCACTGGTCGCGCTCCAGGCGAGCGCGACGGTCGAGCGCGAGGGCGACCGCTACGCGCCCACCGACCCACTGTTCGAGGAGTGGATCGCGGGCCTGCGCGATACGGGCGACCACGGACGGGATGGGCCGTGAAGGGATCGAACCTTCGACCTTGGGATTAAGAGTCCCCTGCTCTACCAGCTGAGCTAACGGCCCCGGGTCGGCCAGTCTACCAACGCGCCGCCGCGGAACCCGCTATCCTGCCGCGCCGGTGCGGGCAGAGTCGGACACCTTCTTCCGAGACCTCCTGGCGGCCGCGGGGCCGTCGGGCGACGAGCGCCGTGCCGCCGAGGTGTGGCGCGAGTACGCGTCCGGATTCGCGGACGTCCGCGGCGACGCGCTCGGCTCCTGCTACGCCACGGTGAACGCCGAGGGCGAGCGATCGGTCGCGGTGCTCGGCCACATCGACGAGATCGGCCTGGTGGTCACCCACATCGACGACGAGGGCTTCCTCTGGTTCCGCTGCGTCGGCGGCTGGGTGGCCGCGGTGCTGGTCGCGCAGCGCATCCGCATCCTCACGAAGGACGGCCCGATTCCCGGTGTGGTGGGCCAGAAGGCGCCGCATCTGACCGAGCAGGAGGAGCGGGACAAGCCGCTGCGGGTCGATCAGCTCTGGATCGACATCGGCGCCGCCGACGGCGACGACGCCCGCTCGCGGGTGCAGGTCGGCGACCTGGCCGTGATCGAGCAGCCGATCGTCGACCTGGCCGGCTCGCGCCTGGCCAGCCGGGCGGTCGACAACCGCGCCGGCGCGTTCGTGGCCGCGGAGGCCGCCCGCCTGTACGCCGGGAAGCCGGGCACGTGGCGGCTCGTGGGCGTCGGCTCGGTCGCCGAGGAGACGAGCTTCGCCGGCGCCTACACCTCGGCGTTCGGGCTCGAGCCCCACGCGGCGCTGATCATCGACGTGACGCACACCTCCGACCAGCCCAACGTGCCCAAGCGCAAGGTCGGCGACATCACCCTCGGCGGCGGGCCGGTCATCGAGCGCGGCTCCGGCGTCCATCCGGTCATGTTCGAGCTGATCGGCGAGGTGGCCAGGGGCGAGGGCATCCCGGTCCAGTTCGGCGCCTCGTCCGGGTCGACCGGCACCGACGCCGACGCGGTGAAGCTGACCCGGGCCGGCGTCCGCTGCGGCGTCGTCAGCGTGCCGAACCGCTACATGCACTCGCCGAACGAGGTCGTCGACCTGAACGACCTCGAGGCAACCGCGGCGCTGGTCGCCGCGGTCGCGCGCCGGCTGGACGACCTGCCGCCGATCACGTAGCCGATCGGCGTACGATTCGGCCGTGCGCAGGCTGCTCATCATCGCGGCCATCGCCGCGGCGACGGCCGCCGTGGCCGGCGTCGTCGTGTACGGGCAGATGCACATGTCCCTGCTGACCGACCGCAGGGCGACGCCGATCATGCCGGCCGACCGCAAGCCGGCGCCGGCCTTCAACCGCACCGCTCTCTCGGGCGAGCCGGTCGACCTGCACCGGTTCGCCGGGAAGCCCGTCGTGCTCAACTTCTTCGCCAGCTGGTGCGTCCCGTGCAAGCAGGAGGCCGCCGGCCTCGCCCGCCTCGGAAGCGACTTCGGCTCCCGGGTGCAGATGGTCGGGATCGCGATCGACGACAAGCGCCCGGCCGCGAAGCGCTTCGCGAGCCACTACCACTGGAACTGGCCGATCGTCTTCGACCCGAGCGACGACATCGCCTACCGCTACGACCTGTACGGAAAGCCGACGACCGTCATCCTCGACCAGCAGGGGCGGATCGCCTGGCAGCACGCGGGCAAGATCGGCACCCGTCCGATCAGCCAGGTCCTCGACGCGCTGCTCTAGACACGCCGGCCGGTAGGCTGGCGGCGCCATGAAGGTCGTCTCCGTCGTCGGCAACCGGCCGCAGTTCATCAAGGCGGCGCCGCTCGCAGCCGCCCTCGGCTCGGTGTCCGACCACGTGCTCGTCCACACCGGCCAGCATTACGACGCCGAGCTGTCGCAGGTCTTCTTCGACGAGCTCGGCCTCGCCCCGCCCGACCACGAGATCGAGGCCGGCTCGGGCAGCCACGCCGTCCAGACGGCCGCGATGCTCACGGGGCTCGAGCCGGTCCTGAGCGCCGAGCGGCCCGACCTGGTGCTGGTCTACGGCGACACGAACTCGACGCTCGCGGGGGCGCTGGTGGCCGCCAAGCTGCAGCTGCGCCTCGGGCACGTCGAGTCGGGGCTGCGCTCGTTCGACCGGGCGATGCCGGAGGAGGTGAACCGGGTCGTCGCCGACGTGATCGCCGACCTGCGCTTCTGCCCGAGCGAGACAGCGGTCGCAAACCTGGCGGCGGAGGGGATCACGGACGGCGTCCACCTGGTCGGCGACGTGATGGTCGACGTCGCCCGGGCATTCGCCCCCGCGGCCCGCCGCAGCGGCGCCCTGGAACGGCTCGGGCTCGAGCCCGGCGGGTATGCCCTCGTCACCGTCCACCGCCAGTCGAACACCTCGGCCGAGGCGATGCCCGCGCTGGTCGAGGTGCTGGAGGCGCTCGGACGGCCGGGCGTCTTCCCGATCCACCCGCGCACCCGGGCCGCCCTGGAGCGCGCCGGCCTGCTCGCGCGGGCAGAGGCGGCGGCAACGCTCACCCCGCCGCTCGGCTACCTGGAGTTCACGGCGCTGCTCGTCTCGGCGGCCGTGTGCCTGACCGACTCCGGCGGCGTGCAGAAGGAGGCCTACCTGCACTCCGTGCCGTGCATCACGCTGCGCGACACGAGCGAGTGGGTGGAGACGGTCGAGCTCGGCTGGAACCGGCTCGCGGGGGGCCTGGACGCAGCGGCTGTCGCCGCGGCCCTGGCAGGGGCGGTCCGCCCGGAGGCGCATCCGCCGCTCTACGGCGACGGCGACGCCTCGGCCCGCATCGCCGAGGTCGTCGCAGCCACCCCGTTAGCATCCTGGCCGCCATGACCGCAGACATCGCCATCGTCGGCGCCGGCTACGTGGGGCTGCCGCTCGCCGTCGAATTCGCCCGCGCCGGCCGGACGGTGGTGTGCGTCGAGGCCGACCCGCGCAAGGTCGAGGCGATCCTGCGGGGCGAGAGCTACGTCGAGGACGTGCCGGGCGGCGACCTGGCCGGCCTGGTCGAGGGCGGCAAGCTGACGGCGACCGGGGACTACGCGGCCGTCGCCGGCGCGGACGCCGTCCTCATCTGCCTCCCGACGCCGCTCTCGCGAAACCGGGAGCCGGACCTGTCCATCGTCACGGCGGCGACCGGGGAGATCGCCCGCCACCTGCGGCCGGGGCAGCTCGTCGTGCTCGAGTCGACCACGTATCCCGGCACGACGCGGGATGTGCTTCGGCCGGTCCTCGAGTCCGGCGGTCTGGTCGCCGGCGAGGACTTCCATCTGGCGATGTCGCCCGAGCGGATCGACCCCGGCCGCACCGACTACACCATCCGCACCACGCCGAAGGTCGTCGGCGGGCTGACCCCGGCCTGCCTGGAACGGGCGCTCGCCCTCTATCGCCCCAGCGTGGAGCAGCTCGTGCCGGTGAGCTCCTGCGAGGCGGCCGAGCTGACGAAGCTCCTCGAGAACATCTTCCGGTCGGTGAACATCGCCCTCGTGAACGAGCTCGCGATGCTGTGCGACCGCATGTCGCTGAACGTGTGGGAGGTCGTCGCCGCGGCGGCGTCGAAGCCCTACGGGTTCATGCCATTCCAGCCCGGGCCGGGCCTGGGCGGGCACTGCCTGCCGATCGACCCGTTCTACCTGTCGTGGAAGGCGCGCGAGCTCGACTTCCCGACGGAGTTCATCGAGCTCGCCGGGAAGGTGAACCAGCACATGCCCTACTACTGCGCCGAGCGCGTCGCCCGGGCGCTGAACGAGCACCGAAAGGCCGTCGCCGGAAGCACCGTGCTCGTCCTCGGCGTCGCCTACAAGGGCGATGTCGGCGACCTGCGCGAGTCGCCGGCGCTGAAGCTGATCGAGGTCCTGCGCGATCGCGGGGCGGACGTCGTCTACCACGACCCGTTCGTCCCCGACCTGGGCGAGGAGGGGCTCGAGCTGGAATCGTCGCCGCTCACCGACGAGCTGCTCGCGGCCGCCGACATCGCCTGCGTCGTCACCGCCCACTCGGGGATCGACTACGCCCGCGTCGCCGACCGGGCCCAGCTCGTGCTCGACTTCCGGAACGCCGTCCCGGCCGCGTCCGAGCGGGTCGTGAAGCTGTGAGCGCCCCGGTCACGGTGGGGATGGTCGGGCTCGGCGGCTGGGGCAAGAACCTGCTGCGCAACTTCGGCACCCTCCCCGGCTCCGACCTGCGCTGGTGCTGCGACGCCGACGAGGCGACCCGCGCCGCCTTTGCTTCCGCCCACCCCGGCGCCCGGTTCACGGAGAGCTACGACGACCTTCTGGCCGACCCCGACCTGACGGCGATCGTCCTGGCGACCCCCGTGCCGACCCACTTCGAGCTCGCGCGCAGGGCGATCCTGGCCGGCAAGCACGTGATGGTGGAGAAGCCCATGACGTGGACGGCGTCCGAGGCCCGGGAGCTGCGCGACCTCGTCTCCGGCAGCGGCCTGGTGCTGATGGTCGACCACCTGCTGCGCTTCCACCCCGGGGTCGACAAGCTGCGCGAGCTGATCGACTCCGGCGAGCTGGGCGACGTCCGGTACGTGTACGGGAACCGGCTCAACCTGGGCCGGATCCGTCCCGACGAGAACGTGCTCTGGTCGCTCGGCGTGCACGACATCTCCGTCGTCCTGCACCTGATCGATTCCGACCCGGTCGAGGTGTGGGCGCGGGGCGAGTCCTACGTCCAGCCCGGCGTCGAGGACGTCGCCTTCGCCTACGTCCGGTTCGCCTCCGGCCAGATCGGCCACCTGCACCTGTCGTGGCTCGACCCGCACAAGATGCGCAAGATGACCGTGATCGGGTCGCGCAAGATGGCCGTCTTCGACGACATGGAGCCCGATCGCAAGGTGACGGTGTACGACAAGGGCGACTGGCAGACGCCCGCCGGGCGCATCTCGACCCACACGGGCGACATCTGGGTCCCGCGGATCGACCCGCGCGAGCCGCTCGCGATCGCGTGCAGCCACTTCCTCGAGGCGGTGGCGAACGGCTCGCCGCCACGGACGGACGTCGACGAGGGCGTGCGCGTCGTCGAGGTGCTCGAGGCCTTGCAGACCTCGCTCGAGCGGGGCGGCGAGACCATTGCGCTGGGAGCGGCGGCGCGGTGATGTGGGCGCCGGGCGACGCCCCCGGGCTCGTGCTCGGCGACGGGGTCGAGATCGGCGAGGGCGTCCTCGTGGGCGCCCACGTGACCATCCACGAAGGCACCGTCCTCGGCGACGGCTGCAGCGTCGGCGACAACGCCGTCTTGGGACGCCGGCCCGTGCTCTCGGCCCGCTCGACCGCGCGCCGGGACGGCGAGCTCGGGCCGCTGCGCGTCGGGGCCGAGACCCGCATCTCGGCCGGTGCAGTGCTCTCGTCCGGCTCCGCCCTCGGGAGAGGGTGCGTCGTCGGCGACCTCGCGACGGTGCGCGAGCGGTGCACGATCGGCGACGGCGTCGTCATCGGACGCGGGGTCTGCGTCGAGAACGACACGACGATCGGGTCCGGCACGAAGATCCAGACGAACGCCTACATCACGGCGTACTGCACGCTCGAGGAGCAGGTCTTCGTCGCGCCGTGCGTCGTCACCACGAACGACAACTTCATGGGCAGGACGGAGCGCCGCCATGCCCTGATCAAGGGCCCGACCATCCGCCGCGGCGCCCGTGTCGGCGGCGGGGCGACGCTGCTCCCGGGTATCGAGATCGGCCCCGAGGCGTTCGTCGGCGCCGGGGCGATCGTCACCCGCGACGTCCCGGCGGGCAAGGTCGTCGTCGGCACCCCGGCGCGCGTCCTGCGCGACGTGCCCGCGGACGAGCTCCTCTAGGGGATCGCGATCGCGGGCGAGTGGCCGCGACGGTGGGTGGCGTCGCCGACGTAGTGGACGCGCCAGGTGCCCGTTGCGGGAGCGGTCGTGAAGACGGCGTGGCCGTTCGGCCCGGCCGCCTCCGACTCGACCGACGCCCAACCGGACGCCGTCTCCCGGAAGAGCTCGAGTGTCTCCCCCGGCAGGGCGGGGTACATCGTCGCCCGGAACTGCCCGCCGGTGACCTCGAGGGTGAGCGCCGGCTGCACCTTCACGGAAACCACCGGAGACACAGCCTTGCCGGACGAGACCAGCCGGTACCAGCGGTTCGAGGTCGGGTGCAGGGAGAGCGAGAAGTTGCCCTTCCCCCCCAGGTCCAGGTGGGCGACCGCGACCTGCCACGGGCCCGTGGCGGTGGTCCGCCGCTGAAGCGTGACGCCGCCGGTCGGCTTCGGCCAGGCCCGGCCGGTGAGCTTGAACGACTGGCCGGCGACAGCCGTCCTGGGCGCGACCAGGGTGCGCTGAAGGATGCGGAAGTAGTTCGAGCGCAGGCCCATGCGGCCCTGTGCCTGGGGGCCGGAGAGCGTCGACGCGCCGCCCGACGAGGTGATGTCGAGCTGGAGGATGCGCTGCGACGGCCCGTCGATCGTCATCGCCACCGAGCCGACCACGCCCGAGAGCCCGAGCGCCTTGGCCAGCCCGGCCGGCGTATACGTCGTCGTCGGCCAGGTGTGGTTCGGGTTGGCGCCGCGGGCGGCGTCGTAGCGGTCGATCACGGGAACGAGATAGGGCTGCCCGGTCGACGTGCCCCACGCGGCCTGCTCGGACGCCGTACGCCCGCCGGAGCTCGACGAGAAGAACGTCGTCGCGACGGTGTGCTTGTACCAGACCACCCGGTGGGCGGTGGCTGTGACCGCGGCGGTCGAAGCCGGTGCCTGGTGCTCGATCGGCCCGTACACCTGGCTCCGGGTATCGGCGTAGGCGTCGAACAGGCCGGACGGGTTGCGGGTCGCAACGGCGTATGAGCGCGCGGCCACGGCCTGCGCCTTCAGGGCCGGTCCGGGCCACGAGGCGGGCATCTCGCTCGGGACGACACCGCGCAGGTACTTCTCGAGCCCGACGAGGTTGATGCAGAGCAGGCTCGACCCCGAGACGACCACCCGGAACGATCCGCGCCAATGGTCGCCGACGAAGCCGATGCCGGCGGAGTCGTTGAGCCGCAGCGGCTGCGAGCCCGGGCTGATGGTGACCGGGGCGACGAGGCGCTTGGTCACCGCGCCGGTGGCGCCGTTCACCAGCTGGACGCGCCCCGGCGTGCCGCCCTGCCGGAGGCGGTAGGCGCCGGCGGCGAGCTTCTTCTTCGCCCCGGCCGCGTCGTGCAGGGTCATCCCCGCGGACGCGCCGAAGTGAACGGCCGTTCCCGAGGAGAGCAGGACCCGCTCCGTCACGGATCGCCCCAGCAGCCCGACGCGGGTGCCGGTGAAGTAATGGCCGAGGATCTGCTTGTAGCCGAAGCCGTGCTCGGCGTAGCCGAGGGCCCCGTACTGGGACATGCCGATGCCGTGGCCCCAGCCGTGGCCGGTCAGCGTGAACACCGTCGACGCCTGCGCGGAGGCGGGCAGGAGCAGCGCAGCCACCGTCGCGACACATGCGGCAAATCGTCGCGTCATGCCGACACCATCGGCACCAGGGTACAAGCTCTGGAGTTATGCGCGGGTAAAGATCGCCCGGGTGTGCCCGCCGTCACCGGCCGCCGCCGCGGCGAGCTACAGCGGGTCAAACCAACCGCCGATAACCTGCGCGACAGATGGGCCGTCTCTCGTCGCTCCCGGCGCCGGTGCGCACCGTGCTCGACACCGTGATCACGCTGGCGATCGCGGTCGCGATCGCGTGGCTCGGCCAGGCGTTCGTCGTCAAGCCGTACCGCGTCCCGTCGCCGAGCATGGTGCCGACGCTCGAACCCGGCGACCGCGTGCTCGCCGACCGGCTGACCCTGGACTTCTCGAGCCCGAGCCGGGGCGAGATCATCGTGTTCCACCCGCCGCACTGCAAGGCCGGCCACGACGACTCGTCCGGCGTGTGCACGTCGCCGCAGCTCGGCCTGCGCGACGGGCTGGCCGGGACGACGTTCGTGAAGCGGGTGATCGGCCTGCCGGGCGAGACGGTGTGGGCAAAGGGGGGCCACGTCTGGGTGAAGGACAAGGGCAAGAAGGCCGTGCGCTTGAACGAGCCGTACACCCACGGGCAGGCGACCAACAACCTCCCCCGCCGGGTCATCCCCCAGGGCTACTACCTGATGCTCGGCGACAACCGCAGCGTGTCCGAGGACTCCCGCATCTGGGGGTTCGAGCCGCGCGACGGCATGATCGGCATCGCGCGCGTGCGCTACTGGCCGCTGGGCCGGCTCGGCATTCTCTAGACTGCTCCTCCCCGAGACGAGGAGTACGCACGTGAGGCTGCGTCGTTCGTGCCTGGCGGTGCCGGGCTCATCCGAGAAGATGCTCGCCAAGGCGGCGACGCTGCCCGCAGACCAGGTCTTTCTCGACCTCGAGGACGCCGTCTCGCCGCTCGAGAAGGAGGCGTCCCGGACGACCGTCGTCTCCGCGCTGAACACGCACGACTACTCCGGCAAGACCCGGGTCGTGCGGGTGAACGGCGTCACCACCCGGTGGTGCCTGGGCGACATCGTGGAGGTCGTCGGCGGCGCCGGCGCGAACATCGACTGCCTCATGATCCCCAAGGTCGAGGACGCCTCCCAGCTGCACTTCGTCGACCACCTGCTGACGCAGCTCGAGAGTCAAGCCGGCATCGAGCACCGGATCGGGATCGAGGCCCAGATCGAGAACGCCCGCGGGACGGTCAACCTGCGCGAGATCGCGACGGCGACCGACCGGATCGAGACGATCATCTTCGGCCCCGGCGACTACGCAGCCTCGATCGGCGTGGCCGCGCTCGTCATCGGCTCCATCGACCCGGACTACCCCGGCGACCAGTGGCACTACGTGCTCTCGAAGATCGTCACGACCGCCCGCGCCTACGGCCTGCAGGCGATCGACGGGCCCTACACCGACATCAAGAACGTCGACGAGTACCGCCGCCTGTGCCACCGCGCCCGGCTGGTCGGCTTCGACGGCAAGTGGGTACTGCACCCGTCCCAGGTCGAGGTCGCGAACGAGGTCTTCATGCCGACGCAGGAGCAGTTCGACGCCGCCCGGCGGCTGCTCGACGCCTACCACCACGCCACCCACGTCGAGCGCCGCGGCGCCGTCATGCACGAGGGCCAGATGATCGACGAGGCGTCGCGCAAGATCGCCGAGACGGTGGTCGCCCGCGGCGAGGCGGCGGGCATGGTCGCCCGGGTCGGCGCGTGAGCAGCGACCTCGAGGAGCTGACCGAGGACCAGCGCGAGATCGTCGGGCTGGTGCGCCGGTTCGTCGACGAGCAGATCATCCCGGTCGCCTCGGAGTACGAGCACGCCGACGCCTTCCCCGACGAGATCGTGGACGGCCTGCGCGAGCTCGGCATCTTCGGCTTCACGATCCCGGAGCGCTACGGCGGCCTCGGGCTCGACCTGACGACCTACGCCCTGGCGGTGTGCGAGCTCTCCCGCGGCTGGATGAGCGTCTCGGGCATCATCAACACCCACTTCATCGCCGCCGACATGCTGATGCGCGACGGCACGGACGAGCAGCGCGAGCGCTTCCTGCCCCGGATGGCGACCGGCGAGCTGCGGTGCGCCTTCTCGATGACCGAGCCGGAGTGCGGCTCGGACGTGCAGGCCATCCGCTCGCGGGCGGTGCGCGACGGCGACGACTACGTCGTGAACGGCCAGAAGATGTGGGTGACGAACGGCCTGCGGGCCGGGATGGTGGCGACGCTCGTGAAGACCGATCCCGAGGCCGATCCGCCGCACCGGGGCATGAGCTGCCTGCTGGTCGAGAAGGAGCCGTGCGCCGCGCGCGACGGTGGTCTCGAGATCCCCCCGCAGCTGCAGAAGCTCGGCTACAAGGGAGTCGAGACGACGGAGCTCGTCTTCACCGACCACCGCGTGCCCGCCGCGAACCTGCTGGGCGGCGTGGAGGGGCGCGGCTTCCAGCAGATGATGTCCGGCATCGAGGTGGGGCGGGTGAACGTCGCCGCCCGCGGCGTCGGCGTCGCCCAGCGCGCGTTCGAGATCGCGATCCGCTACGCCCAGGAGCGGCAGGCGTTCGGGCGCCCGATCGCCCGCCACCAGGCGATCCAGTTCAAGCTCGCCGACATGGGCACGAAGATCGAGGCCGCCCGCCTGCTCATGCTCTCGGCGGCGCGCAAGAAGGACGCCGGGCAGCGCTCCGACGTCGAGGCAGGCATGGCGAAGCTCTTCGCGACCGAGATCTGCAACGAGGTGGTCGAGGAGGCCCTGCGCATCCACGGCGGCTACGGCTACTCGAAGGAGTACGAGATCGAGCGCCTCTACCGCGACGCGCCCCTGCTCCTGATCGGCGAGGGCACGTCGGAGATCCAGAAGCTCATCATCGCCCGCGGCCTGCTCGCGAGGCACCCCCTGTGAGCCGCGAGATCGACGCCCGCGAGACCCGCTTCGGCCGCTACCTGGAGGACTTCGAGGTCGGCGACGTCTACAAGCACTGGCCCGGCAAGACCATCACCGAGGCCGACGACCATCTGTTCTGCATGATCACGATGAACCACCACCCGCTGCACACGGACGCCCACTACGCCGAGACCGAGACGCAGTTCAGGAAGAACGTCGTGGTCGGCAACCTGGTGTACTCGCTCGTGCTCGGGATGAGCGTCCCGGACGTCTCCGGCAAGGCGATCGCGAACCTCGAGGTGGAGTCGCTGAAGCACGCGAAGCCCACCTTTCACGGCGACACGATCTACGCCCAGACGACTGTGGTGGACGTCGTCCCGTCACGCTCGAAGCCGGACCGCGGCGTCGTCACGGTGGACACCATCGGGACGAACCAGCGCGGCGAGGTCGTGTGCGAGTTCCGGCGCAAGGTGCTCGTGCCGAAGCGCAGCCCCGGCTGACTGCCCGACGGTACCCTCTCAGGCGATGGACGCTGCCATCTCGGTCGCCGGGCTGACGAAGCGCTACGGCGGCCGCACCGCCGTCGACGCCGTGTCGTTCGAGGTGCAGCGGGGCGAGTCGTTCGGCATCCTGGGCCCGAACGGCGCCGGCAAGACGACGACGCTCGAGATGATCGAGGGCCTGCGCAAGCCGGACGGCGGCCAGGTCACGCTGCTGGGCGAGCCGGTGTGGCCCGACCCGCGCCGGATCCAGGCCCGGATCGGCGTCCAGCTCCAGACCACCTCGCTTTTCGACATGCTGACGGCGCGCGAGCTGCTCGAGCTCTTCGCCCGCTTCTACCTGCGCCCCGACGCCGGGGAGCGCGCCCGGATCTCGCTCGAGCTCGTCGGGCTCGAGGCGAAGGCGGACGACTACGCGAAGCGGCTCTCCGGCGGCCAGCAGCAGCGGCTCGCGATCGCGCTCGCCCTCGTCCACGACCCCGACCTCGTCTTCCTGGACGAGCCGACCACCGGGCTCGACCCGCAGGCCCGGCGGAACCTGTGGGACGTGATCCGCTCGATCAACGTCGACCAGGGCAAGACCGTCGTGCTGACGACGCACTACCTGGAGGAGGCCGAAGAGCTGTGCCACCGGGTGGCGATCATGGACGAGTCGCGCATCGTCGCCCTCGACACGCCTGCGGGCCTGATCGCGACGCTCGACGCCGACGCGCGCGTCTCCTACACCGACGCATCGGGCGATCACGCCGTCTACGTCAAGGACGTGCAGGCCACCGTGCTCGACATCCTCGAGCGGGCCCGCGAGACCGGCGAGGGCATCACCAACCTCGCGGTCAAGGGCGCGGACCTGGAGGACGTGTTCATGCAGCTGACCGGGCGGGAGTACCGCGAGTGAACCCGGGCCGGTTCCTCGCCACCACCCGGGCGCAGCTGCAGATGACGTTCCGGCGCCGGATCACGCTCTTCTGGGCGCTCTTCTTCCCGATCATCCTCATGTCAGCGCTCGGATTCCTCTTCGGCGGTCCGATCCACGCCGGCACGATCGCAGTCGTCCCGGTCGACTCGCCTGCTCCGCGGGCGGTCACCCGCGCACTCGAGCACACGAAGGGCGTCACGGTGAAGACGGCGACGACCGCCGAGAAGGCCGTCGCCCAGGTGCGCGACGGCGACCGGGACGCGGCCGTCGTGTTCGAGCCGGCAGCCGGCAGCGCGTACGTCGTACGGCTCTATACATCGAACACGTCCGCCGACCAGGCGGGCATCATCCGCGGGATCGTCTCCGGCGCCGCCGACGGGGTCGCCGTCGCCGCGACCGGGAGAACGCCCGCGCTGCGGTTCCAGCCGCGCTCGGTCGACTCGTCGTCGCTCACCTACGTCGACTTCCTGGTCCCGGGCATCGTCGCCTTCTCGATCATGACGTCGGCGGTGATCGGCCTGGCGACGATCATGGTGGACTGGCGCCAGCGCGGCATCCTGCGGCGGTTGAAGCTGACGCCGATCCCGCTGGGGGAGTTCTTCGCCGCCCGAATCGCCACGTCGCTCGTCGTCGCGATCATGCAGGTCGCCGTGCTGCTCGCCTTCGGACGGCTCGCGTTCGGGGTGCACCTGGATTCGAGCGCCTGGGCGGCGATCCCGGTCGCACTCGCCGGCTGCCTGTGCTTCCTCGCGCTCGGCTTCGCGATCGGGTCGTTCGTCTCGACGCCGGAGACCGGGGACGCCGTGTCGCAGGTGTTCACGCTCCCGATGATGTTCCTCTCCGGCATCTTCTTCCCGGTGGCGGCGATGCCGGTGTTCGTCCAGGCCATCGCCCGAGCCCTGCCCCTGTACTACATGGCCAACGGCCTCCGCGACACGACCGTGCGGGGGCTTTCCATCACACATGTGGCGCCCGACATCGGGGTACTGTTGGCCGTGACCGCAATCCTCTCGATCATCGCGCTGCGGTCGTTCCGGTGGGAGCCTTCCATCTAGTGGTTAGGGGGACGTAAGTGCGCTACGAACACGTCATCGTCGGCGGCGGCCTGGCCGGCGGAATGGTCGCCCAGGAGTACCGCGAGCAGGGCGGCGACGGATCGGTCCTGCTCATCGCGCGCGAGGCGCATACGCCCTACCACCGGCCCCCGCTGACGAAGGGCTACCTGCGCGGCGAGGCCGGCCCCGACGAGGTGTTCATGCACCCCGAGGACTGGTGGAAGGAGCAGTCGGTCGACCTCCGCACCGGCACCGAGGCGACCGCGATCGACATCTCGGCGCACACGGTCACGCTGTCGGGCGGCGACGTCGTCGAGTACGGGCGGCTGGTGCTGGCGACGGGCGCGACGCCGCGCACGCTCCCGGGCGCCGTGAGCATCCGCACGGTCGACGACTCCGACGCGCTCGCAAAGCACCTGGGCTCCGGATCGGGTCACCTGGGCGTGATCGGCGGCGGGTTCATCGGCGTCGAGGCAGCGGCGAGCGCCCGCATGAAGGGCTGGGACGTGACGATGGCCGTGCCCCAGAGCGTCGTCTGGGAGCATCTCTTCGGCGCCCAGGTGGCGAAGTACTTCCAGCGTCACCTGGAGGAGCACGGGGTCAAGGTGCACACCGGGACGCGGGAGCTCCCCGACGGGGACTACGACGTGAAGCTGGCCGGGATCGGCGTCACGCCGAACACCGAGCTCGCCGAGGCGGCAGGGCTCACGGTCTCGAACGGCGTCGAGACCGACGACCACCTGCGCGCCGGCGACGACGTCTGGGCGATCGGGGACATCGCGAACTACCAGAGCGTCATCCACGGCGAGCGGCTGCGGATCGAGCACTGGGACGTCGCCCTGAACCAGGGCAGCTACGTCGGCCGCTCGTGGGCGGGCAAGGAGGACGGGCCGTACGCCGTCGTCCCGTACTTCTTCTCCGACATCGGTGACTGGACCTGGTTCGAGTACGTCGGGCCCGGCAGCGGCCGCGTCGACGTGCGCGGGTCGATGGACGACGACGACTTCGTCGCCTACTACCTGGACGAGGCCGACCACGTGGTCGCCTGCCTGGGCGTGAACCGCAGCGACGACGTCGAGGCCGCGAAGGCGCTCATCTCCGAGCACCGGGCCGCACCGGCCGCCTAGACCGGGGTCAGACCCCACGCAAAAACCGTCGCGGGACCGTCACGCGGTCCGTTCGGGGTCTGACCCCGGTTCAGACTGCGGAGACGGCCGGGGTGAGGTTGCGCACGTAGCCGGCGATGTGCTCGACCGTCACCACCGGCAGGTCGTGACGGCGGCAGAAGGCCTGGAGCGCGCGGCCGCGCGCCATCGTGCCGTCGTCGTTGATGACCTCGCAGAGCACGCCGCCGGGGGTGAGGCCGGCCAGCCGGGTCAGGTCGACGGCGGCCTCGGTCTGGCCGCGGCGCTCGAGCACCCCGCCGCGGCGGGCCCGCAGCGGGAACACGTGGCCCGGCCGCACCAGGTCGGTGGGGCCCGACGCCGGATCGACGGCGACCCGGATCGTGCGCGCCCGGTCGGCGGCCGAGATCCCGGTGGTGACACCGGTGGCCGCCTCGATCGAGACGGTGAAGCCGGTGACGTCGCTGCCGGAGTTCGCGGGCACCATCAGCGGCAGGTCGAGCTCGTCGCAGCGCTCCTCGGGGAGCGAGAGGCAGATCAGCCCGCGGGCGTTGCACGCCATGAAGGCGATCGCCTCCGGCGTCACGAGCTCGGCCGCCATGCAGATGTCGCCCTCGTCCTCCCGATCGGGGTCGTCGCATACGACGACCATCCCGCCTGCCTGCAGCTTCTCGAGCGCGCGACCGAGCTGGCCGGGCATTTCGGGAACGGCGCTCACGGGCGGCTGATGATAGCGCACACGCTCCGGTTGACTGCTCAGATCTGGGCTGCCGAGGCGGGGCGGTAGGCCCCGAATTGCGAGCGCAGCCTCGCGCAGATCTCGCCCAGCGTCGCCTCGGCCGCCACGGCGGCGACGATGGCCGGCATCAGGTTCTCGGGCCCGCCCGCGGCCCGCTCCAGCTCCGCCAGCGCGGCCTCCACGGCGCCCCCGTCCCGTTCGGCCCGGAGCGTCTCGAGGCGCCGGCGCTGGTCGGCGGCCAGCTGCGGCGGCACGTCGAACCGCTCGGGCAACACGGTCGTGTCGTCGACGAAGGCGTTCACCCCGACGACCACGTCCTCGCCGGCAGCGACCCGGCGCTCGCGCTCGTAGGCCTCGTCGGCGATCACGCGCTGGTAGAAGCCGGTCTCGATCGCGGCGACGGCGCCGCCCATGTCGTCGATCTGGGCGATCAGCTCGCGCGCCTCCCGCTCGAGCCGGTCGGTGAGCCTCTCGACGTGCCACGACCCGCCCAGCGGATCGACGACGTCGGTGATCCCGAACTCGTGCTGGAGCATCTGCTGCGTGCGCACGGCAAGCGTCTGGGCGGCTTCGGTCGGGATGGCGATGGCCTCGTCGAAGCAGGAGAGCGCCATCGACTGCACCCCGCCGAGCGCCGCGGCCAGCGCCTGCACGGCCGCCCGCACGATGTTGTTCTCGGGCTGCTGCAGGGTCAGCGCCGAGCCGGCGGTCTGGGTATGCGTGCGCAGCATCATCGAGCGCGGGTCGCGGGCGCCGAAGCGGTCGCGCATCACGTGCGCCCACAGGCGCCGGAGCGCCCGGTACTTCGCGATCTCCTCGAAGAAGTTCATCTGGGTGTTGAAGATCCACGAGAGCCGCGGCGCGAACGTGTCGACGTCGACGCCGCGCTCGGTCACGGCGGCCACGTAGGCGATCGCGTTCGCGATCCCGAACGCCATCTCCTGGGCCGCGGTGCAGCCGGCCTCCCGCATGTGGTAGCCGGAGAGCGAGATCGCGTTGAACCGGGGTGCCGCGCTCGTCGACCACTCGATCACGTCGGCGGCCAGGCGCAGCGACGGACGCGGCGGGTAGATGTACGTGCCGCGGGCGACGTACTCCTTGAGGACGTCGTTCTGGGCGGTGCCGCGGATGCGGCCCGGGTCGCGGCCCTGGCGCTCGCACGCGACGTAGTACATGGCGACGAGCACCGCGGCGGGCGCGTTGATCGTCATCGACGTCGAGACCTCGTCGAGCGGGATGCCGTCGAAGACCTCCTCCATGTCGCGCACGGAGTCGATCGCGACGCCGACGCGGCCGACCTCGCCCTCGGCCAGCGGGTCGTCGGAGTCCATCCCCATCTGCGTGGGCAGGTCGAACGCCGTCGAGAGCGCCGGCTGGCCCTGCTCGATCAGGAAGCGGAAGCGGCGGTTGGTCTCGTCCGCCGTGCCGAACCCGGCGTACTGGCGGATCGACCACGGCCGGCCCGCGTACATGTCGCGGTGGATGCCGCGCGTGAACGGGAACTCGCCCGGGTCGCCCAGGTCGCGGGCGTAGTCGGTATGGGCGTCATCCGGCGTTGCGAAGCGGCGCTCGCTCACTCGCTCCGGCCCTCCCCCTCGCGCTCCGCCCCCACCAGCACGACCATCTTCCCGACGTGCTGGTTCTCCTTCATCATCTGGTGCGGCACCGGGCACTCGGCCCACGGGAAGACGCGCGAGAGCACCGGCTTGATCTTGCCCTCGGCGATCAGCTGGTTGGCCCGCTGGCACTCGTAGGCGTTGGCGAAGTGGCTGCCGAGGATCGACTTCTGCCGCATCCACAGGTAGCGCACGTCGAAGTCGAGCTGGAAGCCGGACGTCGCGCCGCAGATCACCACGGTGCCGAACGTGCGGCACACGAAGACGCTCGTGAAGAACGTGGCGGCGCCGACGTGCTCGAAGACGACGTCGCAGTCCACGCCGCCCGTGAGACCCCGGATCGCCCCGCCGAAGCGCTTGATCTCGTCGAAGTTCCGCTCGCCGGTGTCGGGGTCGTGGAGCGCGAAGTCGCGCCGGTCGAGCACGGCCGTCGCGCCCAGGCCGGTCACGAGGTCGCGCCACAGATGACGACCGTGCCGAACGTGCGGCACACGAACACGCTCGTGAAGAACGTGGCCGCGCCGACGTGCTCGAACACGACGTCGCAATCGACCCCGCCGGTGAGCCCGCGGATCGCGCCGCCGAAGCGCTTGATCTCGTCGAAGTTGCGCTCGCCGGTGTCCGGGTCTGCCAGCGCAAACTCGCGCCGGTCGAGCACCGCAGCCGCCCCCAGCCCGCGCACGAGGTCGATCTTGTCGTCGGAGGAGACGACCGCGACGGCGTTCGCGCCGTGGAGCGCGCACAGCTGCACCGCGAAGGTGCCGAGGCCGCCGCCCGCACCCCAGACGAGCACGTTGTCGCCGGGACGGATCCGGGCCCGATCGACCAGCATGCGGTAGGCGGTGAAGTAGGTCAGCCCGTACGAGGCCGCCTCCTCCCACGTCAGCCGCGGCGGCTTCGGAAGCAGCTGCTGGGCCTGGACGAGGCAGTGCTCGGCAAAGCTGCCCCAGTTCGACTCGTACGCCCAGATGCGCTGGCGCGAGCAGGCCATCGGGTCGCGGCCGTTGCACTCCGCGCACTCGCCGCAGCTCTGGTTGCAGTGGATGACGACCTCGTCGCCCGCCTTCCACCGGGTCACACCGGGGCCGACCGCGTCGACGATCCCGGAGGCGTCCGACCCCGCGATGTGGAAGTCGTAGCCGGTGTAGCGGAAGATCGAGACCGGCAGCCCGGCCGCCGCCCACACGCCGTTGTAGTTCACGCCGGCGGCCATCACCCGCACGCGCACCTCGCCGGGGCCGGGCTCGGGCACGTCGATGTGCTCGAGCCGCATCGCCTGCATCGGGTCGCCCAGCCGGTCGGGCCGGATCACCCACGCTTCCATCGTGCCCGCGGGAGACATGGCCTATCGTACCGCGGCACGGCGCATCTGCCTGCGCCGGGCGGTCGCGCCGGCCACGGCGAGCTGGCCGCAGGCCGCGTCGATGTCGCCGCCGTGGGAGCGGCGGTAGCTCGAGGCGACGCCGCGACCGCGCAGCGCGGCCGCGAAGGACTCGACCCGGTCGGGCGGCGAGCCGCGGTAGCCGGCGGCGGTCGGGTTGTAGGCGATCAGGTTCACGTGGAAGCCCTCGCCGGCGCCCAGCAGCCGTGCCAGCTGGGCGGCCTCCGCGGGTGAGTCGTTGACACCGTCGAGCAGCAGGTACTCCACGAAGATCCGCCGGCCCGTGCGGGCGCGATAGTCGCGGCAGGCGCGCATCAGCCGGGCGAGCGGGAAGCGCTTCGTCACCGGCATGAGCGTCGTGCGCAGCTCGTCCGTCGGCGCATGCAGGGAGAGCGCGAGCCGCAGCTGCAGCGGCTCCTCCGCCAGGCGCTCGATCCCCGGCACCCAGCCGGCCGTCGAGACGGCGACGTGGCGCGCGCCCAGGCCGTAGCCGTCCGGATCGGTGATGGTGCGGCAGGCGGCGAGCACGTTGTCGTAGTTCAGGAACGGCTCGCCCATGCCCATCATGACGACGTTCCCGATCCGGCCGGCTCCTGCGTCACGCGCGATCCGGGCCAGGAGGAGCAGCTGCTCGACGATCTCGCCGGCGGTCAGGTTGCGGCCGAGGCCCATCGTCCCGGTCGCGCAGAACGTGCACTGCAGCGGGCAGCCGGACTGGGACGAGAGGCATGCCGTGCGCCGGTTGTGGTGCCGCATCACGACCGCCTCGAGCGGGAACCCGTCGGCCGTCGCGAGCCCGAGCTTGATCGTCCCGTCGCGCGACCTCTGGGTGCCGGTGACGCGCAGCTCGTGCAGGGGCGCCTCCTCCGACAGGGCCTCCCGCAGGGCGGCGGGCAGCGCGGTCAGCTCGCCGTAGCCCTCGGCGAGGCCGCGCGTGGCACCCTCGTAGACCTGCCGGAACCGGTATGCGGGCTCGCCGCGGGCAGCCAGGATCGTGCGGATCTTTTCGAAATCCATCGTGGTAGTGTGGCCGCAAACCCCCGTACGGAGGTGCAGGTATGCCGACGAAGATTCGCACTGACAAGGTCGCCGAGCAGATCACGCCCATCGTCAACCGCGTCACCCAGGACGATGAGCTTCGCGCCCATGCCAAGACGGCGCTCGACTCCGCCAAGACCATCTACACCAAGGTCCAGGCCGACGGCGCGCGCAAGGCGGCGACGAACAAGGACGTCACGGACGAGGTCGTGAAGGCCGCCACCGAGCTCCGGCTGACGGCGGAGCGCCTGACCGGCAAGACGAAGCGCAAGAGCCACAAGCTGCGCAAGCTGGTCATCGGCGCCATGGTCGCCGGCGCTGCCGCGATCGGCCTCCGGAAGATCCTGAACCGCGACGAGGACGAGTTCGAGTACGAGGCGTAGGGGCCGCTGCGCGGCCTCGGAAGGAGGCCCGAGATGAGCGAGGCGACCCGCGAGGCGGCCGAGGCCGC